>JAGDCK010000097.1 GCA_017958585.1 Lachnospiraceae bacterium | reverse complement strand
TAGAGAGCCGTTAACGGGATGTTCACATGCATCTTTTTAATCTGGTCTATGACAAAATGCTCGATCTTACTCTCAAAGGACATATACACATCCGGAATATTTTCCTTGTTCTTAACTATGTAATCGTACATGTAAGCGCATTTTCGATATTCCAGATTGTTCTGATATGAGAAATACATGAGAACCGTCTTTGGAATGTCATGGGCGATCTCCGTGTCGATGCTCATCATATAATACTCATACAGATTTGTGATCCTAAGTTCAGCCAGAACTCCCGCCTCGTACCACTTAAAATATCTGTTTTCCGTCTTGTTGCCCTTTATAAGTGTGGCACAGATCTCCTGCAAGATCCTCTCATCATTACTCTTTTCATAGAGGTGCTGCAATATATCAAGAAGCAGAGCTGAAAACTCCCTCTTTCTGCCTGAGAGATACAAAAGCTGATCGCAGAGATCCTCATTTAAAAACTGCTGTTTTGCGCCGTAGTGAAGCACCTGCAGTTCGTAATTGTCCAGTTTGTGAAGAAGCATGGGATTCATATTAAGCAACAATATGGATTCCATATATAAAATGGGGCTGAAGCACCCGTAATTAAACTGTTTTTCCAAAAATACCCATTTGCCGGATGCGGAACGGCTGTACTCCTCGGAAAGATAAAGTAAGAGCCATGCAACTCTCCAGTTTGTGACATCCGAGGAATAGATCTTCTGAACCTGTTCAGCCACTTCGTTAACATAGTTTTCATCCCTGTGGATAAGCGTTGTCAGATAGAGATAATAAGCCATGTACTCATCCCTGTCGGGGAAGTTTCTGTCTATCATGGCCTTTGAGTGCTCCAGTATCCACTCGGCTTCGTTGTAGCGCTCCTCGCTTATAAGAAGCTGGGCCTGGATAAGTCTGTAGCCCACCTCCGAGTCATCCAAAGAGAGAAGATTTTCTATAAGTCTTCCCGTATCCTTTCTCCAGGTGGCGGCATTTATCTTTTTGATCCTGAAATCCTGATAAAGACGAACCAGCTTTACCATGAGAAGATGCTTTTGTACATCGTTTGAGAGGGTCTTTACGCCGTTACCCACAGTCACGGTCACCGGAATGGATATCATATCCACGGAGTCAAACAGATTGATCACTCCGAAATTATTGCCGTCTCTAAGTTTTGACATATCGGCATAAACCTGGAGTCTGCAGAGGTTCCCCAGGAAATCGTCATCCGTCACCGCAGTCTTTTCCAGATATAAAAACTCTCCGTCACACTCCACGTTAAGGAAAGTGTATCCCCATCCGTTTCGCTTGATATTTATCTCAAATTCGCTTATGCCACCGTCATCCGGAACCGACGGCAGATCAAAGAAAAATTCCTTTTCATCAACGATGTATTCGACTCTGCTCTTTTTGTTGATATGGATCAGAAACTCTTCCATGTTCTGGCTGTTCATCTTGTTGGCGGAAAGCCCCTTGTAGACGTCGTACATAGCGGCGTCCGACCCCACAAAAACTCTCTTGAAATTATCCGAGTAAAACATTGCGAGAGCTTCGAGCCAGTTACTCTTTGCCAGATTTGCAAAATGGAACAGATTCTTGATAGGTCCGATGGAAGATTTGAGGATCCTGTGCTCCACTGTCACCACAAAGGGCAGATAGAATTCTCCCAGATTGGTGATGGCATTAAGGCTTCCCTTGACCACTTCACCTTCCTCTAAATTTTCACCGTGGAATTTGTAAAAAATGACCTGCTCGTTGCCCGAAAGCTTTGTTATGGGCAGTTCCATTCTGATATCAGACGAGGTAATAAATCCCTCCATAGGGACGTTACCCGAAGACGTAATATAAAAAGAGCCTTCCAGACATTCACCTGCCAGAACGCTCATTTCCAATTTTGAGCATGAAAAATCCAAGGAGTTGTTTTCGAAGTCAAACTTTCCCTCAAAAATCCTTTCCATCAGATCACGCATGCCCATTCACCACTCTTGTCCCTAGAATACTCTAATTATATCAAAATAATCTACATGTAGCAATGGAATTATGGTATCAATATATGAACAAAAAGTCCCAGAAAACCGCTTAAAAGCATGACGGGAATGGGATTTACCTTCTTTGATCGAAGTACAATAAAAGCTAATACAAAAATAAACAGTTGAACCGGGTCCAAAGTCTTTTCATCTGCACCCGGGACATAAATGGCCGTGGTCAGAAGCTTAATGCCCGCTGCCGCAATAAGACCCACCACAGTACCCCTTAAAGCGGACAAAACCGCATCAAGCATTGACAGACCCTTGTATCTGTAATAAGCCCAAAAAAGCACCGATACGATAACGCAGGAAGGCAGAATACAGCCTGCAGTGGCAACAAGAGCTCCGGGGAATCCCAAAAGTTTCATCCCCACAAATGTGGCCGAATTGACTGCAACAGGTCCCGGCGTCATCTCCGCCACCGTCATAAGATCCGCAAACTCCGCTTCCGTGATCCACCCATATCCTTCCACCACTCCGGATGCGATTATTGGGATCGCAGCATATCCGCCGCCAATGGAAAACAGGCCAACCTTCAAAAAGGCAAGGAACAGTTTAAGATAAAGCATCACTCAGCCCTCCTTTTTGAAAATGCACTTACAAGTATTCCCGCAATGGCCGAAAAAAGAATTATATAAACCACATTTATTCCAAAGAAAAAAGTTGCCGCAAAAGCACATATCCCTAAGATCATCCCAAGGATCTTTTTACCCTTTATCTCATCCGTAAAAAGGGATAAAGCAACGTCCAACACAACAGCGGAGACCCCTGCGCTCATTCCCTTTAACATAAGAGCCACATAAGTGTTTGAGGCAAAAGCCGCATAAAAAAAAGATATAATTGAGATTATCACTATGGGCGGAATGATGGTTCCAAGTACTGCCACTGCCATTCCGGGAAATCCCGCCACTTTCCTTCCCACAAGGATCGCCGCATTCACTGCGATGGCTCCCGGGGATGACTGGGCAATGGCGGTAAAATCCATCATCTCTTCGTCCGTAATAAGTTTCTTTTCATCCACAAATTTCTTTTTCATGATGGAGACGATCACAAATCCTCCACCGAACGTAAATGCGGAGATATAAAGCATATCAAGAAACAGCGCAAATATTTTTTTCATGTATAAATACCTTCTTTCACAATTCATACTTATACACTTTTACCCGTAAATGGTCAAGAAAATACGATAAACCGAGAAAGGCAGTCATCCGTTTTGTTCGTTGCCATAACGCAAAGAGCGCCCAAACGGGCGCTCTTTAGGATCACGTATGTGTATTTTTTATTTTGTGAGAAGAAGCATGATATCGTTACTTCTCTGAATGAATTTAGTCATGTCCTCAGCCGAGAGAGGTGCCTGCTGGATCTTTGCCAGATCATAGAGCTGTTCGCAGATGGTCTTTGCATTCTCATCATCCTTGTGCTCTGACACGAAGCTTACAAGAGGGTGGTTTGCATTTAATATAAGAGTCTCGCCCTCCTTGCCAAAGTCACCCATATTTAATCCCGTCTGGGCGTACATCTTCATCATATCTTCCATACGCCTGCTCTCCTCACTCTTTGTGAGAACAGATGCGATCTTTTTGTTCTTTAACTTCTCCACCTTGACTTCGATCTTGTCATTGCCAAGAGCCTTCTTCATAAGGTCTGTGATGGTTGAAGCCATTGCTGCAAGTTCTTCCTCCACCTTCTTTGAAGTCTTTGACTTTAATGCCTCTGTCACATCGGAGTCGATCCTTAAGAACTTAACATTCTCATTTGTGGATTCAAGTCTCTGGATGAAGGGCTGGTCGATATTGTGGGTGAGAACCACCGCATCCATCTTTGCGTTCTTGAACATGTTGATGTACTGGCTCTGCTGAACGGGATCTGTTACGTAGTAGATGGTCTTTTCCTTCTTTTCATCTGCGCCGTCTGAAGCCTCATCCTTTGCATCATCCACCACTTCAGCTTCAACCTTTTCACCATTTTCATCGGTGGCATTCTCCTCCTCTGTGTCAAGGGGCTTTGTCTCGAGGCACTCGGGAAGGGTGAGATATTTGTCATCAATGTTCTTGAAGAGAATATAGTCGTTCATCTTCTGGCAGAATTTCTCGTCTCTTAAGCAACCGTATTTGATGAATGGAGAGATATCATCCCAGTATTTCTCATAGTTTTCTTTGTCCGTCTTGCACATTCCGGAAAGCTTGTCAGCCACCTTCTTTGTGATATAATCGGAGATCTTCTTTACAAATCCGTCGTTCTGAAGAGCGGATCGTGATACGTTAAGAGGCAGATCCGGACAATCGATAACACCCTTTAACAACAGTAAAAACTCAGGGATGACTTCCTTGATGTTATCTGCGATGAACACCTGATTATTGTAAAGTTTTATGGTTCCCTCAATGGATTCATACTCCATGTTGATCTTGGGGAAATAGAGGATTCCCTTTAAGTTAAAAGGATAGTCCATGTTCAGGTGGATCCAGAAAAGGGGCTCCTTGTAATCCTGGAATACCTTGCGGTAGAACTCTTTGTACTCATCGTCGGTACACTCACTTGGTGTCTTTGTCCAAAGAGGTGTGGTCTCGTTCATAAGCTCGGGACGCTTTTTGATCTTTAATTTTTCTTCACCCTCTGCCTTGCCGTCCTTTACCTCGGGATGGATCTCCTCTACCACCTCGTCACTGTCAAGCTTCTCATCTACTTTAATGATCTGGGTCTCAGCGGTATTTGCCTTAGAGAGATAAATCTCGATCGGCATGAATGAACAATACTTCTTTACAACTTCCTTTGCCTTGTATTCATTGCAAAACTCAAGGCAGTCCTCATTGATAAAGAGGGTGATGGTGGTTCCCACTTCAGCCCTGTCGCCGTCCTCCATGGTAAATTCTGTTCCGCCGTCGCACTCCCAGTGAACAGCCTTTGCGCCGTCCTTGTATGAGAGGGTATCAATATGAACTTCATCAGCCACCATGAATGCGGAATAAAAACCGAGACCGAAGTGGCCTATGATCTGATCTGAATTACTCTTGTCCTTGTATTTTTCAATAAAGTCGGTTGCACCGGAAAAAGCGATCTGATTGATGTACTCCTCAACCTCATCCGCTGTCATTCCAAGACCGTTGTCCTTAAATGTAAGGGTCTTTTTGTCAGGGTCACAGATGACTTCGATCTTTCCCTTGTAACCTTCGGGGAGTTCGTACTCTCCCATCATGTTTAATTTCTTAAGTTTTGTCACGGCATCACATCCGTTGGAAATAAGCTCACGATAAAAGATATCATGATCGGAATATAACCACTTTTTGATGATGGGGAAAATATTTTCGCTGTTGATTGATAAACTTCCCTGTTTTGTTGCCATTGATGAACACTCCCTTTTTATAAATTTTTGCCGGGTACGCCGGCTGTTCTTTTTTTAATATGCGACCGGCAAAAGTCTGTCGCTTTGTGGGCTTAACTCCTGTCGGATTTTTCACCCAAAAACAATATTAGCACTCTTTTTAAAAGAGTGCTAATAAAATAATGATTTTTATTATAAACTTTTTATAAAATCTGATGTCTATCCTCTTGATTACTCTTCATACATGGAAAGAAGCTTCTTTACATGCTCTTTGATGCTCTCAAATGCATCATCAAGAGGGATCTCACCCTTGAAGGTTTTGTCACGGTATACCAGTTCCACAACACCCTTCTCCATGTTCTTGGGACTGACGATAACTCTCACAGGTACACCAAAAAGATCTGCATCCGCAAACATTGCACCGGGACGAATTACTCTGTCATCATAGAGAACTTCAACCTTTGCCTTTTTGAGGTCTTCATAGAGCTTGTTTGCATACTCATTTACTTCCTCATTGTCGGGACGAAGATTACAGATCTCTACCTGCCAGGGAGCGATGGACATGGGCCAGATGGGACCATACTCGTCATGACTCTCCTCACAGATTGAAGCGCAGAGTCTTCCGACACCGATTCCGTAGCATCCCATGATGGGATTCTTCTCAATGCCGTCCTTGTCAATATATGTCATCTCCATGGACTTGGTATACTTTGTTCCAAGCTGGAAGATGTTTCCGATCTCGATACCGTTACTGATGGTGATAGTCTTTTTGCCACATCCGGGACATACGAAACCTGCCTGGATCTTTGCCACATCCACGGTCTCAATATCTCCGAGATCTCTGTCCACATCAACACCTGTAAGATGGTAATCCACCTCATTTGCACCGCAGCTTGCATCCTTTAAACCTTTGATGGATGAATCATATACAACTGTGGCATTTCCCTTAAAGTTTACAGGGCCGATAAATCCTGCAACGATACCGCTCTCCTCTGTGATGACAGCGGCATGAACCTCTGACTGCAGATAGTTTCTGAGCTTTGTCTCGTTCACTTCAAGGTCAGCACGGATAAATACTACTACGTAGGAATCATCAAGGTTTCTCTGGTAAACCACAGCCTTTATCATGGAATCCTCTGAGGTCTTTAAAAACTCATGCAAGGATTCGATGGTGGTGGTTCCGGGAGTGTTTACCTTTTTATATTCGCCTGAAGAAGGACGGTTGTTTTCCACATATACATCAGCCGCCTCCATATTTGCCTTGTAACCGCACTCAGGACAGATTGCAAGTGTGTCCTCACCGATATCTGTAAGGAGCATGAACTCATGGGAAATGCTTCCTCCCATCATACCCGAGTCAGACTTTACAGCCACGAAATTCTTTACACCGCAGCGACGGAATATCCTGTTGTATGCTTCAAGAGCCTTCTCATAATAATCTTCCAGATCCTCCTGGCTTGTATGGAAAGAGTAAGCATCCTTCATGGTAAACTCTCTTACTCTGATAAGTCCGCCACGGGCTCTGGGCTCATCACGGAATTTTGTCTGTATCTGATAGATCATGAAAGGATACTGAGCGTAGGATTTTGCGGTATTCTTTGCAAGATGAACCGCTGCCTCCTCGTGGGTCATACCAAGGACCATGTCATTGTTTGATCTGTCCTTGAAACGAGCCATCTCCTTGCCGATGCTCTCATATCTGCCGGACTCTCTCCAGAGGGAAGCGGGCATCACAACGGGGAAGAGAACTTCCTGTCCGTCAATGGCATCCATCTCTTCTCTGATGATGTTCTCGATCTTTTTTGTAATATATCTGGTGGGTGTGAACAATGAATATATTCCATTGTGCATATGCTTCATATATCCACCGCGAACCATGATCTTCTGGCTTTCAATACTGCAGTCTGCGGGAGCCTGCTTCATTGTCTCGCCCAATAACTTAGAAACCTTCATGAGCTAAAAATCCTCCAATTAATAAACTAATAACATGCATTCAATAATATCACTAAAAAAATTCCCCGTCAAACCTATACACGGAGCAAACTTTACCGTATCGAAGACAGCAAACCTCCGTTCATAGTAAGCTTTATACTTCTTTGCCATCTCGCATCACGATATGGCTTTGTCTATTATCTCAAAGAAATCCGATGTATCCACTTCCTCATCCCTGATAAGACTGATGTCTTTCCACAGTTCTTCATTAAACTGCTTTCTCAATGTCTCCACATATACATCATATTCTTCGCTGAAGGCTTCCCGCCTACGCTTTTCTATGATCTTTTCCTTGTTGAGTTCTGTTTCCTCTCTGTCAAAGGCACTTACACATTTAAAAATCCTGTATCCGTCAATGCATTCGCTGACATTGCTTATCTCTCCGTTACTAAGGTCAAAGGCAGGCAGATATCCGTCATCCTCGATATACTCCCTTCCGAGAGAATAGATAAGTTCATCGTCATCACTGTACTGGGCTGCGATAGTTGCAAAATCTGCCCCCTCTTCAGTTGCAAGTCGGTAAACATCCATGGCTTTATTGTAAGCCTTTCTCTTTCCGTATGATGTCTCAGCAGTACTGTCCCTGTTATCTGATGCGATAAAAATCACCTGTACTATGATGGTCCTGGCTTCATCGTCAGAGATCTCGGGATTTATATCGGATATGAGAGTCCTGTAAACCTTGTCCGAAAGAGCGTATTCGGTATACATTTCCTCTATCAGATCCTCCGACACACCAAGAAGATTCTTTTCCTTTTTTGACAGGGATCCGTAGTATTCGCTTGCCGCTTTTTTTACCTTTTCCTTCTCACTCTCTGTAAGTTCGATCCCCTTATCAACAGACAAAAGATACATGGATTTTATGCCGGCGATCCTGGCAAGAACACTTTCCTTTAAGTCATCCGACAGGATCACGCCGTCGTGCTCAGACTCCCAAATATGGGCTCCGTAGACGCCTTCATAGGCATTCTGGATATTGGTAAGATACACAAGCACCTCAGCTTCACTGCAGGATAAGTCATTTATCCTGAACACTTCATTGCCCGCAAAGCCGGTGGTAAAAACGACCTCTTTTCCCTTTATCTCACAGCCGCAGAGAGATAACGTTATAATGCCAAGCAGTATTAAGTTACAAACTGATCTGAATGCTTTTTTCATCAAAAATACCCTGTTTTAAAAAACTGACTCAAGAAAAAATCTCTAATAACAAAAGTACCACAAAGTTGTCCTTTGGTCGACAACTTTGTGGTAAATAGTTTTCAGGGTATAACTTATTTGATTGTGTGGATCCAGCCTTCGGGTGCTTCGATTCTGCCCATCTGGATACCTGTGAGAGTCTCGTAAAGCTTCTTTGTGACAGGTCCCATCTCGCTCATGCCGCTGGGAAGGCATATCTCCTTGCCGTGATCTACGATCTTTCCTACAGGTGAGATAACTGCTGCCGTACCGCAAAGACCGGCCTCTGCAAAATCCTTAACCTCATCAAAGTATACTTCTCTCTCCTCAACCTCAAGTCCCAGATATTCCTTTGCCACATATACGAGGCTTCTTCTGGTGATGGAAGGAAGGATGGAATCTGACTTGGGAGTTACAACCTTGTTGTCCTTTGTGACAAAGAGGAAGTTTGCTCCGCCTGTCTCCTCAACCTTTGATCTTGTGGCGGGATCGAGATACATGTTCTCATCGAATCCCTCCTTGTGAGCTGTAACGATGGCATGAAGGCTCATCGCATAGTTAAGACCCGCTTTGATATTTCCTGTTCCTCTCGGTGCCGCACGGTCAAAATCACTGACTTTGATGGTGATGGGTTTTGCGCCGCCCTTGAAGTAAGGACCAACAGGTGTACAGAGGATTCTGAACTGATACTCCTCTGCGGGCTTAACTCCGATAACCGGATTTGAACCGAAAATATAAGGGCGGATATATAAAGTAGCGCCGCTTCCGTAGGGAGGAACCCATGCCTCATTGGCTGAAACTACCTTGTTAACCGCATCGATAAATCTATCCTTAGGGAAAACGGGAATTTCAAGTCTCTTAGCGGACTGCTCCAGTCTCTCTGCGTTAAGGTCGGGACGGAATGTGACGATGTGTCCGTCTTCCGTTGTGTAAGCTTTAAGTCCCTCAAACACGGTCTGAGCATACTGAAGAACTCCGGCGCACTCGTTGAGCACAATATTTGCATCTGAGGTAATCGCTCCCTCATCCCATGCTCCGTTCTTGTAATAAGATACATATCTCGCATCAGTCTGAACGTAGCCGAAGCCAAGACTTGACCAGTCAATATTCTTCTTTTCCATTTGCATTTCCCTCTTTCTTTTTATTTCAGGTTTTACTTTGCTATCAATTATCATACTTTCATTTTAAAAAGTCAACGAAAAATATTTTACACGTTAACCTATTAAAGTATTTTCTCACAATTCGCACAAAAAACCCCTTCAAGGCCAATTGTTTTTGGCAATTTTTGAAGGGGTATTTCGTCCGTGTATTACTGTCTTCTTTTGTATGTCACAAAAGTATATGTGATATCAAAATATGTCTGCTCTTCGCTCTCATCCACCACTTCCCATTCGGGATCCTTGTCAAGGTTTGGGAAATAGGCATCGGCCTCATAGGCGTGATCTATCTTTGTGATGATGGCCGTATCGCAATATTCAAGCATTGCCTTGTAAATACTGTCTCCACCGATAACATATGCCTCCTCGGAGGGGATGTTATTGTCTTTCAGGTATTTTAACACTTCATCTATGGAATGGGCTACCACCGCATCCTTTACGCTGTAGGAACTGTTTCTCGACAGGATGATGTTTGTCCTGTTCTTTAAAGGCTGTCCCTGGGGGAAGGTATCCATGGTCTTTCTGCCCAGTATCACTGTCTTTCCGGTGGTCAGAAGTCTGAAATTCTTGTGGTCATTTGGGATACTCACAAGAAGCTTTCCCTTGTTTCCTATGGCCCAGTTTGAGTCAACCGCTACTATTAAATTCATGTTTTTCTCCCTCTAAATTAGACTTTTAATATCAGATGGCGATGGGAATATCCGTTATCTGCTCTCCGAATTCATATCCCTCAAGTTTCACATCGTCCCTGGTAAATTTGTAGAAATCCTTTACCTCTGGATTAAGTATGAACTTCGGCGCCTCCTTCGGCTCCCTGGAAATAAGCTCCTTGATGAAGGGAATATGTCTGTCATAAATATGGGCATCCGCGATAACATGCACCAGTTCTCCCACCTGCATATCACAAACCTGTGCAAGCATATGTACCAAAACCGCATATTGCACCACGTTCCAGTTGTTTGCGGCCAGCACGTCCTGGGAGCGCTGATTTAAGATGGCATTTAAAGTCAGCTTCTCATCCCCGGGCTTTTGTGTCACATTGAAGGTCATGCTGTAGGCACAGGGATAGAGATTCATGGCATGGAGATCCTGATGAACATAGATATTTGTCATGATCCTGCGGCTGAAGGGGTTGTTTTTCAGATCATAGATCACGCGGTCCACCTGATCCATCATGCCCTCTCTGTACTGATGCTTTACCCCAAGCTGATATCCGTAGGCCTTTCCTATGGATCCGTCGGGATCCGCCCACTCGTCCCAGATGTGACTGTGGAGATCGTTTATATTATTGGATTTTTGCTGCCATATCCAAAGCATCTCATCCGTTGCGGATTTAAGGGCTGTCTTTCTCAAAGTCATTATGGGAAATTCCTTTGAGAGGTCATATCTGTTTACCACACCGAATTTTTTGATGGTATATGCGGGAGTTCCGTCCGGCCAATGGGGTCTGACCTTTTCTCCCTCCGTGCTGGTTCCGTTCTCCAGAATATCCCTGCACATATTTATAAACACATTGTCTGCGTAACTCATTATTATCCTCCGAAAACTAGTTTTCCATCTTTTCACAGATATTGTTGATCTGATCTGCGAATTTGGCAAGATCCTTGTTTGGCAGACCGTCGCTCTTTGATATGACTGCGATAAGTCTCTGTCCAGCCGCAATAAGTCTTGCATATACGCCTGTGGCAGGTTTAACCTTTTTCTTTACGGGAAGAGGATTTCCCTCATACTCGAGTTTGCCTGATGTAAGGTCAAAAACCGTGCCGGAATAGGGAGCGTATGCCCTCTGCCCGTGTTCGATCTTTAAGCACTCCGCAAACTGGGTGCAGACATTGTCCTCACCGTGAACCACAAAGACCTTCTTTGGCTTTTCCTCAAAGGCTTCAAGCCACTCGATAAGTCCGTCCTTGTCAGCGTGACCGCTCATGCCGTGAAGCTGTGTGATCTTTGCCCTGACCTCAATGGGCTCGCCAAACAGATGCACTTCCTTTGCGCCTTCTATGAGGCTTCTGCCCAAAGTTCCTACAGCCTGGTAACCCACAAAGAGTATGGTACACTCCGGTCTCCACAGATTGTGCTTTAAGTGGTGACGGATACGACCCGCCTCGCACATTCCGGAAGCCGACAGGATTACCTTGGGCTTGTCATTAAAGTTGATCTCCTTTGACTCTTCGCTGGTGATGGCAAGTTTAAGTCCCGAAAAGGCAATTGGATTTATGCCCTCATTTACAAGGGCCATGGCCTCCTCGTCAAAACATTCCATCCTGTTTTCATTAAAAATTCCCGTGGCCTCAACGGCAAGGGGGCTGTCCACATAAACCTGGAAGTCCTCAAAGCCCTTCACCATTCTGTCCACTTTTATCTTCCTTAAGAAAAACAGCATCTCCTGGGTCCTTCCCACCGCAAATGATGGGATCACCACATTTCCGCCTTTTTCAAAGGTATCCTGCAAAATGGAAGCAAGCTCGCTCTCGTAGTCCACCTTTGTTCTGTCGTGGAGCCTGTCGCCGTAGGTGGATTCCATGACCACATAATCCGCAGATGTTGTGGGGATGGGATCCCTTAACAGGGGCTGATTTTTGTTACCGATATCGCCGGAAAAAACTATCTTTTTCTCCGTGCCGTTTTCGTTTAGCCATAACTCTATGCTGGCCGATCCAAGCAGATGTCCTATATCCGTAAATCTGATCTTGATCTCGTCACATATCTCATAAACATGATCATAGTGACAGGGAACGATCCTCTTTATGACACCGTCCGCATCCTCCATGGTATAGATAGGTTCTATCATGGGTGCGTCGGAATTTCTCTTCATCTTTCTGTTCTTCCACTCACATTCCATCTGTTGAATGTGGGCACAGTCTCTGAGCATTATGTTACAGAGATCCGCCGTGGCGTCGGTGGTAAATATCTGTCCTCTGAAGCCGTGGGCATACAGCAGGGGCAACAGTCCCGAGTGATCCACATGTGCATGGGTTAAAAACACGTAATCGATCATGGATTCGTTTACGGGAAGAGGTGCGTTCTCATAGGCATCCACTCCCTGTTCCATACCGTAATCCACCAGAAACTTCTTGCTGCCCACCTCCATGTAGTGGCAACTTCCGGTTACTTCATGATCTGCGCCGATAAAGGTTAGTTTCATGCATTATCCCCCTTTAAGTAAGTAATGTTTGGTCTTCACGTAGGGTCATTTTAAAGGATCCTCGTTGAATCTCCTTTTGCATATAAAGAGCAGAATCCGCAGCCTTGAAATAATCCCAGATCTTGTTCAGTCGCTCCGGCCTTGCATATATGCCGCCTATGGTGATGGATACCCCACCGTACATATCCAGCTTTTTGATCTCGTCGATAAGCTCCCAGGCTCTGTCCTCCACGTAATCCCTGGATCTGCCCGAAAAGATCATGACGAATTCGTCCCCGCCGTATCTGGCCGCAAAGTCATTTCTCATGACCCGCTTTATGGTGGTGGCCACCGCAGAGATACATTTATCTCCCTCCGCATGACCATAGGTGTCATTTAAGATTTTGAAATTGTCAATATCCGCAAACAGTACTCCCAGATTCTCCCTCTTGATAAATGTCTTTTCAAAAGTAGCCTCTGCGTAGTCGTTTAAATATCTCTTGTTGTAAAGCCCCGTCAAAAAATCGTGTTCAGCCTGGAATTCCAGACTTAAATTTCGCTCCTTTAAGCCTTCCTCCTCATTTTCCAGATAGGAAAGCTTGTTTCTAAGCTCCATCATGGACAGGATCTGGGCATTTTCTGACTGCTCGTATTTTTCCTTGATCTTAAAAAATGTCTGGGTGCTGTTTACATAGGCTTCGCTGTCCATGTTTTCCGAGCAGTACTTTAACTGAGCCTGCAAAAGCTGCAGCATAAAGCCCTCATTTTTCTCAATGGCTGCCTGGGGCGTCACCAGATCAAGCAAAGCACCAAGGGACTTATAATCTTTTAAATCGATCAAAAACTGCATGAAATTCTGGATCTGATCATAAGACGATGTGATATTTATGCCAAGTTTTACCACATCAAGAGTTTTGCGTATATATTCCCTTGCTCCATCCATGTCCCCGATCAGTTTGTGGTAATATGCCTTCAAACTGGCGACGGACATTTCCGATGAGGGATCAAAGATTGTCTCCGGCATGGTGTCGATCTTTTCTAAAAGTTCACCGGTTTCCTCTACTTTTCCGAGATTTAATAATACATATCCGTATCCTCCGGCAGCTCTTTTAAACATGGACAGACCGTTATTGTTGTCCACATCATCGCTGCTGTCAAAGGTTTCCAGGAATCTCTTATAATATTTCTCCGCGCTCTCCTCGCTTCCCACTCTGTGGAGAAGTTCAGCCAGATTTCCCCATACCATTCCCTGAATGATATCTTCGTCGTATTTTGCGGCGTAGGTAAGGGCCGTCTCATAATGTTCATGGGCAAGGATCAGGTTGCTTCCGCCGTTTGCGATAACTCCCAGCATATTATAGGCTCTTGCCACTTCCTTCTCTCTCTCGGAACCCAAAAGCCCTGCGATACTTAGGTTTAAATCCTCAATAGCCTCAAATTGAAATCCGTTTACGAGATAAGCATATGCCCTGTAATAGTAAAGCATTCCCATCAGGCCTTTTTCGCCAAGATCCCTGTGCTTTTCGATCACTTCGGTAACCTCTGAAGCGTCAAAATCTTCCGCCGACAATATTTTGTTTTCAAAATCAGCCACTGCCCTTTCGAGCGCCTCTTTACTCATTGGTATTACCTCAGTATATTTATAATTTGATTTTATCATTCTTTGACTGCGCTGACAATTGATTTTCCCCATCATGAGAAGCAATTAATTTAACAAAAAAAGCACCGGTCAAAAGGCCGATGCTTCATTCAAAACAGATTAAATCCAAGTGCCGGTAATATCTGCATAAGCATTACCAGGATGGATGTCACAAATGAGACGATGGAGAAAATAAGCAGATGATTCATTCTGTTCTTTAATTTATTGGTATTTCCGTCCATGCCAAAGAGAACGTGATTCTGCTTTGCATCCTCCTCCACAATGACTGCCTGGATATTTCTGTAAGTCTTTATGGCATCCTCGTGGATCTCCGTACGAAGGGACTGGTACATCATGTCGAATTTGATATCGAGGATATTGGATACGCCCTGTTTGATGGTGGCGATATCCTCCTCCATGGCTCTTATCCTCTCTTCAAGTCTTGTGCGATCATCACCGGAAAGATCCGCCGCAAAAAAATCTTCCCTGAGTTCTTCCTCCTCATCCTCCAGTCCGTCAAGGCGCTTCATGTCCTCCTCTGAAAGGCCTCCGAAATCGTCACTCTGATCTTCCTCCTCAGAGATGGAGTCATCCATGTTCTCATCGTAGTTCAACTCTTCCGGCTCCCCGCTTTGGTCAGAGGTCTCAGGAGCTGCAGTCTCATCAAAGACGTATTTTTCATACACGTCCTCAGCTTTTTCCTCGGTATTTCCCTCCGTATCCAGGTCATAATATATAATTTGCTTTTGTTCCTTGACGTTTTCGGCCATATGGTCTACTCCTTGGTCAGTGATATTTTCACAGTGGTACCGCAATCCTTTTTACTGAGGATACTC
Organism: Lachnospiraceae bacterium; assembly: GCA_017958585.1. Lineage (GTDB taxonomy): Bacteria > Bacillota > Clostridia > Lachnospirales > Lachnospiraceae > RGIG10340. The sequence continues at coordinate 17,360 of JAGDCK010000097.1, read as the reverse complement.
ATGGTTGAATAGTTAAATCCGGTGAGACGCTTGCTAACATTTGCGATTCCGCCATTGTCATATTGGGGATCGTTTATTACGTTCTCCACATCAAATCCTACGCCGTCATCCTTTATCTCGATCTCGTAGGCATCCGACTTTTCCTTTACTCTGATGGTGACGGTGCCTCCGTCCTTTTTCTTGCATATACCGTGCTTTACGGCATTTTCGACTATGGGCTGTAAGGTCAGCATCGGGATCTTAAAATCCCTGGTCTCCACATAGTACTCTACCTTCAAAAAGTCTTCAAATCTAAGCTGCTCAAGCCACAGATATATCTCGGTGTGTTCAAGCTCCTTATCAAAGTTAACTATGGTCCTGTCAACGGACAGGGACTCTAAATTGGCTCTCAGATAACTGGTAAATTTGGTGACTGCCATCTCGGCCACCACCGGGTCATCCATCACCAGATACTTTATGGTCGTAAGTGAATTAAAGATAAAATGGGGCTGGATCTGCGAGAGCATGAGCTTGGTCTTGCGCTTCTCCCTCTCCACTTCGTTTTCCATAAACCACTTGTACTGATTCACGTTGTAATATATGTAATAGATTATAAAACACAGTGAGATCGCAAAATATGTGGGAAATACAGCCTCATACAGATAGCAGATGGGCTGCACCAGAAGGCTTAGCACAAAAAAGGCACCAAGCACATAGGTCTGGCTCAACGATTCACGGTTTTTCACTTTATTATACATTATAATACAGATATCCGCAAAGTAAACCATGGCCGCGAAAAAATATACCACGTACCAGAAGGGTCCGTTTTTTACGGTGGAAGCGTTTTCTATCCTGAATGTAAATCCCGTGATCACGCTGGAAATGTTGATGATATTTAAAAGTGCGAGATAGACAATCACACCCCTTCTGTAGGCTGTGACCCGTCTCATCATCTTTCTGAAAATATCCTCAAGATACAGATGGGCATAGTAAACTGCCCCGCAAAAGAGCAAAAACTCCGCTATTTTCCCAATGACCACATACAGATAGCCGTCGAATTCCCCCGACACGCTTACCATCATGTCCATAAACACAGTTCCGCAGTGAAATGACATCCACAAAAGGAGCTTTTTTTTGCGTTTATAGGTCATCTTCGAGAGACTTACGCCCACTATCATGATAGCTATGACGAAGACTCCCGAAAGACTGAGTGCAAGACTGAACAACTCCATTATTCTACTCCCGTTTCAAGCAAATCGCATCTTATTGCCACACGTTTTTCACCGTTCAAGCTGCAGGTAAACAGGGTCAGATCCCAGTTACCCTCTATCATCCTGTCCACTTCATCAGGGTTCATCTCCTCGGTGAGATAACTCGTGTACTCATAGACACTACCGTCCGTAAGTGTAAGTATCACTTCGGTTTCGTCCTCGCATTCCCTAAGTGCGCCGAATTGTGTATCGTAGTTGTGTCCCACGATAACCAGATCCGAAGTGTCAATGTCACCGTAATAAACACAGGGAGTAGTCTTCATGCTGGCTCCGCTGTACTCTGCAAGCACCGGAAGTGTGATATCATAATCCGGTATTTCGATGACGCCAATATATTCTCTTCCGTCCTTCGGAACAGATATATTTTTGTTTTCTTCCACAACCTCTCTGTCCTCTGTCACGACCTCGGGAATGATATCGCTGTCCAAAGCCGGAACATTCGCCAGTGAGTTTTTCTTTATGGAGGCGCTGATCTCCTTTATAATCTCCTGATTTTCACGTGAGATTTCTTTCTCCAATTCAATATGATATACTGCAAAGCCTGCGCCCGCAAGTATAAATAATACCGCAATTCCGCTTACTATACCCCTTGCGAGTCGGGCATTTTTTCTGATGGCAAAGAGCACTATTATGAGAAGGAGCATTCCTATGGGGATCAGAATGTACTCGATCCTGTCGATGCCTGCCTCCGGCAAAAGCTTCACGCTTCTGTCCCAATAAAAGAGATTGGAGGTCTCGTTGTAGACCATATAATATGACTTATATCCCACCGCATCGGATGTAAAGAAGGCAAGTCGCTCGTCTCCCTCGGTTTCGGGATCGTCGATCTCGTCTTCCGCAAAGGACTGCTGATAATCCGCTCCGATGGCACCCACATATGTATAACCGGCTATGATGGGATCGCCATAGGAAATTCCTATTTTTTTGTTGCATCTGACCCTGCTTATAAGGGTAACCGAAGCATCATCACCCAGGAAAATATTGGAAGGCTTTGTACCATTCACATAAATATCGTCGGGAGTCACCATCACGAAATTGTCACATACATCCACGTAACCTGCCATATCCATGGACAGACCGCCCTTTACAAAGATTCCCGCGGATGTGGTATTTGCCAGATTGTTCTCTATGAGTGTACCCTTTTCACTGCTTCCCGAAATGCAGAGTTTTCCGCCTTCATAGCTGATAAGCGGTGCTGTGGAATATCTCACATCTCCTGTGGTAATACTGCCGTTTAAGGTCACATCATTTAATATGAGTTCTCCGGCAGATATCTTAAAGAAACCGTCTCTGAAGCCTTCACTTCTCTCAAAGTCAAGACCGTCGAGAAGGATCTTTCCCTTTAATAAAATGCTTAGCTCTGTTACACTGACTGTCTTTGACTCGGTATTTAATGTGTCGATCTTTACGATCACATTGCTGTTTGAGGCACTTTTTTCCATGGCGCCGCTCCAGGCATCCCTGAAGTTTCCGTAGTAATCGCTAAATGCCTGCTCATTTACAGTGTAGCTGTTTACAAATGTTGCTCTGTCAATGTAGAAGCCTGTGTATTCAACACCGTGGATCGTCCTGGTGTCGGATATGAACACATCCCTTTCTCTGAGGATCGGTGAACTGATCTTGCCGAATCCGAAATCATCGGAATAAACATAGAAACCGCCGTTTGCATATAAAAGCATGCTGCCGATTATGGAGGTCTGCTCGCTTATAAAGTTTCCTCCGTCAATGTTCAAGGTTCCGGTTCCGTCAAAAATGTATTCGTATGAACCCTTTACAACTCCCGGAGTCTGAGAAGAATCCGTTATTGTAAACTCCATGGACGCGGAAATATTAAAATATGCCGTATCCTTGAAGACAATATCATGTCCGTTAAGGTCCAGAGTGAGGTTATGGGTATTTGCAGTCACATTGATGGTGGTGTTTACCTCTGAGTCACCGCACAGTGTGATATAAGGCAAAAACTCAGTTTCGGACTGACCCCTGTGCTCATTGCTTATCACATAGTAATCCTCTGCCGCTGCAATGGCAGCCGCAACGGAAGTAAACTCCATGGTGGAGGGAACTTTCCTGTAGGTTGGTCCGGCCGGTGCAGATTCGGATCCATTCTGAGGATCATTACCAGATCCGTTTCCGGGGTCATTATTTTCCGAATTTCCCTGACCCTGATCGCCATCGTTTGCGTCATTTGATCCGCTGTCTCCGTCAGATACGGTCTCTTCTCCTGAGGACGGAGTATTCTCATTGCCTGTGTTTCCTGTATCCTCAGATTCACCGGTTTCATTTCCGTTATCCGATCCATTATCAGTTTCTTCACTGTCTATTGTGGGTTCAGGATAAACTTCCACATATCTGATGTAATGAAGAACTGCCACGGGCACTGTGGACTCCGGAGTTTCCGGTGTCTCGGGGGTCTCGGGTTCTCCGGGTGAGACAATGTCTCCCGATGAAACATCGGAATCTGAAACGGTATCGCCGTTTTCACTATTTTCTCCGCCATCCCCGGTATCCTGATCATCTTCGTTATCCAGGTCACTACCCGAAACTGTCTGAAATTCATTTCCGGACACAGTGTCTGCGAAAAGTACCAGTTTCTTAATGTCCGATACTTTTACGCCCATCACAAGAGCACCCACTGCCACCACTGCTATGATGACCTGCAGGCAAAGCAAAAACTTTTTCCTGTTATTCAGTTTTTTTGCTTTTGTCTCATGATTTTTTCTTTCCATAGGTTCTTTCTTCCAGAATCTTTTTGATCTCTATGAACTGTATCGCTATCTTGTGGGCCGGGCCGTCAAGCTTGCCCCACTCCTGATCAACCTTCTGCAGGATGTCATCATCCCACGGTCTCTCGTCCCGTTCGTTTCTGTCCTTTTCCTCAGAAAGCTTGCCCGACGGCGCCTGACTTACCTGATATTGAAAATCAAGGTTCAGATTGTCCAAACCATCCTCATATCTGTAGTCGTCCCAGTCTCTTTCCTCATAATTTCCTTCGGATACAACCTGCTCATAGGACAGATCCTTCTCCTCGGCCTCATATGTACCGACCGGGCCTACCATATTCTCGTTCCACTGTCTGAGTCCCGCCAGCCAGTCGGATTCTCGTGCCACATCGGCAACCTCCCAGTTGGCTCTGGTGGCACTGTTTGATACCACCGTTGCGGCATCTATTACTTCCACTATCTTGTCATCCCATGGTCTTAATATGAGATTCTTTCTCTTTGTTGGAGGTGCCACCAGTATGAAAGGTATGATGATAAGTCCAAAGAGACCTGTCATACCGACTGCTATGGCATTTACTATTTGTTCTCTGGTCATTCCCCTGCTGCTTGATGAGCTTTCGGAGTCATCGGTATCGATAAGTCCCTCCTTGTTTCCGTCATCTCCCACGCGCACACCTCTGACCATAAGTCTGTGAGTATTTACACCATATGGCGTACATGTCACCAGCGTACAGAAATCCTTTGTGGAATCAATGGCAAGGGGTGACATGTCACTGGGCAAAACCGTTGATATCTGATCCACCACGTAAACATGCTCTTCACCGAGGACAAATATGGAAAATTCATCTCCTACCTCCATTCTGTCCAGGTTTGTAAAAAGCACCGCACTGGGGAGTCCGCGGTGTCCGGAGAGACCGCAATGGGTTCCTATTCCACCTGTGGGAAGGCTTGTTCCCTCGATATGACCAACGTATTTCTGGAGCACTTCCTCAGTTGTTCCGTGGTAAACCGGAAGATTTACACCCAGCTTGTCGATCTTTAGATAACACATCATTCCGTCGCCGCCAACGTTTAGGGTACGATTGTATTCCTTTAATTCATCGTTTGTCATATCCACGAAACGTGACTGGTTGGTGGAAAGTGAAGTATTGTAGGTATCAGCCACCATCATCATCTCGCTTCGCTCTGCGGCGGTCATCTCTGCCAGTGTCTCATCGTATTCCGACACGGCCTTGGAACTGTTCATCTGATTGACATAATCGGAAATATTTGGGTACAGCAAAATAGCCAGTCCTGCAATGAAGACCAGCACAAGCAGTAGATTCATGTAGTTAAAACTTTTATTCTGCTGCATCTTTTTTGCTCCCCATAATATTATATAACATTTTGTATAGTCTGAAAATAAGTTTTATTTATTTCTTTTTTCAGACTATGCAAAATGGCAGAAGACAGATTAATTATCCTGTCTTCTGCCTTTTTTAAACAACATCACTAAGATTTAGTACTGTTCGTCCTCTTTATTCTTTCTGTTCTTCATCACGATGATGAGGATTGCCAGAAGCATTACTGCTATACCTGCCACTGTGAAGATCTTGGTACCGATTCCACCGGTTGAAGGAAGTGTAAGTCCTCTGTAGTTCTTTACGTCTACAGGATATACGCTGTCTGTGTAAACCAGGTGATGCTTTCCGTCAGCGGGATTGTAAGCTGCTCTCTTAGCTGTAAGTTCTGCAATGTAATCAGCATATCCTGCTGCCGAAGAATCTGTTACTCTGGGTGCTGTGATCTCAACGATCTCGTCTGCCATGAAGTCTTCTTTGTTGTTCTCATCACCTTCGAAGAGTAATGAACCTTCTGCTGTAAGCTCTGTAATCTCAAATCTGATTGCCTCATTCAATCTGTTGTATCCTTCGGGAGCTGCTGTCTCGATGAGGATGTATGATGCGGGCTCAAGTCCGTTGACATTGACACCGTTAGCAGTATTGTTTGAGGTAATGTTGCTCTGAAGTACGTTGTAAACTACTATGTGGCTGTGTGCCGCTGTAAGGTCATCAAGTTCACAAGGTGTATCACTTGCTTCAACTGCGATAACTCTGTAGTAGAAGTCCTGACCTGTGAGGGCATCAACTGCTGCCATTGTCTCATAACCTGTAGGAGCTGTTGTGACTGAGTCATCAAGGTTAGCTTTCTTCCAGGTAAAGTACTGATAATCTGCGGTTGCTGAAGCGTCTCTTGTTGCCAGATCGGGAGCAAATGTATAAGCTTCTTTGTAAAGGTTAAAGATTGCTCCTGCAAGATATGTACCTGCGTTGTCACCATCTGACTTAACAAGGTTAAGGATGTATGAGTATGCATATACTGTATCTTCGATATCTGAGTAGCTTCCGTCAATACCGCTCTGGTATGTTGCCTTAGCTACGTTGGCTGCAACTGTTGTTCCGTCTGCTGTTGCATCGTATGTTATCCTTACGTACAATGCGTTCAGTTCATATAATGCTTCGTAATCAAATGATACGTTGTAAACTGTCTGCCAGCTGGAAGCATTTGCTCTGGTGAATGATGCAACATCGATTCCCATTGCCTCTTTGTAGTTCTGAAGAACTGTTGTATTTGTAACTGTTGCAGGTACGTTGATAGCTACTGATGTTGTCTCATAGAGTAATGTCACGTTCTGGCTGTCGGGATCCAGGCTGTAATATTTGTAAACATATGTTGAGCTGTTAGACTCACTTACCTCTACATCGAGGAACATCACGTTGTTTGAATTTGATGCATCATAGTATGTGAAAAGTCCTGTTGATGCATTTGATTCAGCTGCGTTGGCAAAGAGTAAAGTATAGTCTGTAGTCGGAAGTGTGATCCAGTTCTCAGGTCCGTCTGTAGCATATTCTACTGTAAAGTTGCCAACAAGTTCAAAACCGTCATTTCTGTCCATGATATCAGTGATGGCATATGTGTAACCACTGTAATCATAAACTGTATTTCCGCTTAAGTCCTTTACCACAACGGGGTTTGAAGGATCTGTCAAGTCATACTTAGGAGTGATGCCGGGATATTTGGGAACTTCTGCCACGATGGCAAATTCGACATTCTCGCCTGCATGTACTGTGTCATAAACATCGTTTCCGTTGATAGTCTTGTCAATCGTAATTGATGAGAACTTAAGTGTTGCATTAATGTTTTCGTTCAGGAACCACTTTCCTGTAGGTCCTTCCTGTGTAGGCATTGCATTTACTGTAAGGGGTGTATAGTTCTTTCCTGAGGTATTGTCTGCCTTAATGAGGTAGATACCGTAGGGAACGTTTCTTACTGTGTAATACAATCCGTCCTGGGAGAGAGATGTAAACTCAACTCCTGAGAAATCCATACCTTGGAGAGCAGCTCGCTGTGAACACCATGTGTTTGCCCATTCAAGGAATCTAACCTGTACTGAAGGATCAGCTGCTCCCAGAAGCTCGGGAGTTGAATATGCTGAAAACTCTGATGTTCTGACATCCTCACCGAAGGCCGTTGACCATGTAGGTGATGTAAAAGTGCCGTTCTCATATCTAAGTTCTGCCAGCTGATAAACCTTGATCCTGTCGCCGGGAAGGTTAAGCTCTACTGTAAATGTTGTGGTACCGTTACCGGTAACTTCTGTACCGTACTGATTGTTTCCAATGGCGATGGGTGTTGCAGCCTTAGCTGAACCCATTGAGCTTCCAAGTATCAAAGCTACTGCAAATGCAAGTCCCATTAATGTAGTTGTAGCTTTTCTTCTGCTCTTCATAAGGATCACCACCATTGCGATCATCATCAGTAACAAACCGCTAACTGTAAATATCTTAGTACCGATTCCACCGGTTGAAGGAAGGGTAAGTCCCTTGTAGTTAAGGACGTTCATCTTGTAATAACCTGTTGCCATGTATGTGGCGTCATTTCCGCCTGCTGTCATAAATCCTGCATAGCTGCCGTTGTAATTGCTGTTTGCAACTTCCTCTGTGAGAGGATTGATCTCAAAGTAGATATCCTCTGCGAGTACGTTGTACTCACTTGAAGGAGGATTGGTCTCTACGAGTACGTAGTTACCTACATCAAGACCGTTTACGTTTACACCGTTTGCATTTGCAACTGATGTGATGGTTCCGTTGAAGCTTGTGCCATAGGTACGATCTGACAATGTCTGGAGACCGAATACCTTGTACTCTCCGTTAACCTCTGCTGTGTAAGTCTGAACATTGTTTGTATTGAGGAACTGGATCAGGTCATCTGCTGTTGATGTACCGACTGTAAGGTCAATCGTATTCTCTCCTACTGTATAGGATGTTCCGCCGTCATAAAGAGCATCGAATGTTGCTGTGTCGTCTGTTCCTGTAAAGCTTCCAATCTCTCTGTAGAGCTGGAATACTGCACCTGCCAGGTATGTGGGTGATGCGCTGTCAGCTGTATCACCATCGATCTTTACTACGTTTACTCCGTAAGAGTAAGCTCTTACTTCATCGTCGATAACATCTGTTGTAGTACCCTGTGAGTTAGTCTCATATGTCATCTTAACGTAGTTTGTATTGTCCTCTGAACCCATATCGATAGTCTTGTTTACTTCTGCATTGTATCTGATCTGAAGTTCAAGGTTGCTAAGGTCAAAGTTATCGTCAAGCATCACATCATAGTTGAAGGATACGTTGAAGATATTTAATGCATATTCAGGATACTGTGATGCAGGGAAGAGTTTCCAGCCGTGTCCGATTGTATCCTTTGTGTAGCTTGAATAAAGTGCTCTGATCTGGTTTCCTGTAAGTACTGTGGTTCCGGGGGTTACAGGTACATATGTTGTAGAGCTGTTACCATAGTAAGCAGGCATGTTCTGTGCTGTATCATTCTCCATGAGATAATAAGCACCATCTCTCTCATAGTAGTAAGCATGTCCCATTACATAATATTTATCCTTATCGGGATCATATGTTGCGCCTGCAGTTGCGGATGTAACTCCGTCATAGTGCTTGTAGTTGTTGATAAAGATCTTGTACAGATACATATGTGAAGGTGAACATCCACCTACATATACACCGTAGTCATTCTCGCTTGCTGCCGGAGAAGCGATAAGTGAATTGTAATACTTCTCAGGGAACTCCTCCCAAGCATCGCTGGAGTCATTTCTGTATTTTACTGTAACTGAATCTGCATCAAGTGTAAAAGCTGAGTCAAGTACATCGTCGAAGGTAAGTGTATACTTCTTGATGGAGTTTCTGAATTCATACTTTCCTGTCTGAGTATTTTCTACTCTTCGCTCTGTATATTCAGGAATGTTAAATGTAATTTCGAACTGTACATCCTCGCCTACATGAACGATATCTGACTTCTTGCCGTTGATGGTCTTTTCCATTGTAAGCTCTGCAGCCTTCAATGAAACTGAGATCTCATCGCTTAAGTACCAAGCTCCTGTAGCACCGTCTCTGTTAGGGATAAGAGCTACTGTAAGAGGAGAATAAATCTTGGATCCACTGTTTGCCACTACTGCATATAAGCCGATGGGCATATCGTTAAATGTATAGCTTCCAAGTGCTGCTTCCTGATAAATACTTCCTTCTGCGATTCTGGCTGATGGAACATCCACTGCATCATGAAGAATAAAGTATGTAACGGGAATCAAACCTGCTGTTGCATAATTTGAATCTGTGAGTACAAGTGACTGTGTAGTACTTCCGTTCTCATCAACCACCTGATATGTTACTTCTTCACCTGCGATATAAATTGTACCGCCGTTAGCTCCGTTCTGATAACCTTGCCTGGGAACATATGTCTTATCGGCAATTACCAAAAATGTATCAGTAGGATTTTTAAGGTAAAAAGCTATCTGATCCTGAGATGAAGCTTTTACAACCTTACCTGAGTTGATATTTGTCTCGCTTGTCTCAACGCTGACAGGGCAGTTAGCAAAATCTATTCCTGCTGTTCCGTTGATCTTACCATATAATGCATTGTAAAAGTCTGTCTGAACAGCTGTTGAAGCTGAAGCTAAAAGCTCGGGCTTGTAATAAGCTGCAAATGCTTTTCCGTCTGCTGAAGCGTTTGTTGTCGCACCGCCGGCTGAAACTCCGATCCAGTTCTGAACCTCGGGGATCCAGGAAACTGTGCCGTTTGTAAGGTCCATTGTGGCGATCTGGTAAACAGTCATCTCATCAGAAGAATCTGACATGAGAACCTTGAATAAACCGGTGTTTGCGGAATTGTCTACCTTATGTACCTGGGTTCCTGTGTCGCTTTCTTTGTTGCTGAGGGACTCACCGGTGATAGCGGATGCCTCAGTGGAAATCATTGATACTGCTAATACTACTGTTAATAATGACTTTAAAATGTTTTTAAGCTTCATATTGATCACCTTCCCCTCTCTTAATATTCTTCCTTGGTCTTACGATTTTTCATTACCACTAAGATAAGTGCTAAGAACATAACCGCAATACCCATTCCGGTAAAGATCGTGGTACCGATTCCACCGGTTGAAGGAAGTGTAAGTCCAGTAAAGTTTTCAACCTGTAATGTATAAATACCGTTTGTTATCTTGTTGTTTTCATCGTCTATGAATCCCTTGTAAGTATTGCCTTCGTTTGCGTAATCAGATTCAGTATAGTAGTCGATTTTAAACTGTAATGCTTCTGAAAGTTCGTTGTATCCGTCAGGAGCCTTTGTCTCAACTAAGAGGTATGTTGTAGGATCAAGTCCTGATACTGTAATACCATCTGCATCAGCTTCTGATGTGATATCTGTCATGAATCCTACGTAAGCCTGCATGTGATAGTGAGGAGCACTGCTGTTCTCGCACTCATTAGGTCCTACCCAAACGGGAATGTACTGAGCTTTGATGGATGATGCATAAGGAAGGATCACATCTGCATAATTCTCATTATTAGCTCTTGCTGCATACTTGTTGATGAAAAGATCAAGTGTATTGTAATTGTGGTTTGCTGATGTTGCAGTTACAATAGCTGTCTGGATCGTTGGAGCATCTGTAACTCCGCTTAACAGGTAGTGATACTGAAGAGTTTTCACTACAAATCCGAGCCATGCCTGGTATGAAGTTGCATATGAAGCGTGCTCTTCATAATCTGAGTACCATACGAAGCTGCTGTAATCTGATGCTGTAGGTACTGATGCCTTATTTGTTGCTGTTGTATTACAATATGTGTCATCCAGTCTGTAAATATCAAATACTGCACCTGCCAGATATGTAGGTCCTGCAGGATCCTCTGTTGTACTTCCGTCCAACTTGATGATCTGTGCACCATAGGTCCAAGCCTTTGTCTCTACTGATGTTGTGTTGATCTTTCCGGTCGTATCTTCGATGTAGTAAACTGTAGCAACATTGGTATTGTCATCTGTTCCGAGATATGACTCGTCATTGATATATGTATCGTATGTTGTTCTCCATGTGTCGGGAACGAATACTTCGTCTGCTGCTTTACCTATAGTTGCCAATTCGTCTGCTGTAAAGAATTCGCCATAGGTCCACTCTGTCATGAGCTTTGTATAATCGAACTTGATGGAGATAACTGATTTTTTGTAATCTCTCTCTTCAACTGTTCCTGTATAAGTAGGTAAACCGACTGCTGCAAGCTTAGTATTATAAGCGTTTAATGCTACTGTCCAGTTAGCTGATGTATTTGTCAAAATACCGAGAGACTCAAGTTTTCCGTTAACTGCTCCGTAGTATTTGATCTTTTCAACGCCGTTATCATTGGTGTCAACACCGTAGATGATATCGTCTTCGTTTCCTGCTATGTGATATACATGTGCGTCGGTTGCAAGGATTGCTGTATAAACTACATCTTTGTCTGATACTGTGATGTTTCCGTATATATCAGGTGTTGGAATTGCTTCGGGATGGATCTCGTTTCCATCTTTATCCTTGAAGAAGATCTTTGCGGATGAAGAAACAAGCTTGTATCCCTTTGCCATAATATCGATTGCGTTGTAAAGTGTGTATGTATAATTTCCTGATGAATCTTTAAGGTACTGAGGAACTGCTACAAAAACTTCGAAGCTTGTGATCTCACCTGCTCTTACTACATCGTAAGCACCCTGTGATGCAATACCCATTGCTGTGGTATTCTTGTTCATTGTCTTTGTGATGTAGATATCTTCGTATTTGAGAGAAGCACTTGTTCCGTTTTCAGGCATGTACCAGTTTCCGGAAGGACCTGTCTGCTCAGGCATAAGCTCTACCATCAAAGGCTGGTAATCTCTCTGTGAGTTGTCTGCATCTACGAAGTAAAGACCAAATCCAAGTCCTGTGATATTGTAAGTAAAGTCTGTTCCGTGTGTAACATTTGCTGAGTTACCTGCTGTCATGTCTGTTGAATCTGTGTGAGCTGCTGCAAGGTAATCTGCTGCAAGTGTCTGCATAAGTGTTTCGTCATCCTTGAATGCTCTGAGCATCTCGATGATAGCTGATTCATCTGCACTTCTTGCCAGGCTTTCAGGTGATGTGAACTTCGCATCGGTAAATCCGTTTGCGGGTAACCAGGCAGCGATTGCATCGTTCCATGCTATGGATACGTTAACTGCTCCTGTGGTTGCGCTTTCGGACCAAACGATCTTTGCGATCTGATATACATTGAATGTATCGCCTGTACGTTTAACTGTTAAGCTCATTGATGAAGTACTGGTCTTTGTTACCTGAACAGCACCTGCAACAGATGATCTTGTGATAAGAGTAACATTGCTGTCTGCAAGAACAGTAATGGCACTGCTGAGTATCATTATAGATGCTGCGGCTACTGCTATTAGTCTCTTTGCTAATCCTTTCATAATATTTCTCCTTTCAAATCTTTTAGTGATGTTTATCGAATGAGTACTTATTTGCTATTAATTCTATAAGAGCGAAACCTGATATTAAAATTCCTGCAAGTACATAACCTCCGATTCCTCTCTTTCCGGTTTCAGGTAGATAAACCGTGGGATAATCCAACCAGAGAGTACTAATTATGTAATTGCCTTCCATTACGTCTTCATCATCCCAAGCTGAATCGGTGATGTAGAGACTGACGATTGCGTATTCATAACCATTGGGAAATCCTGTCTGGCGTATCATGTATGCCGCTTTATCAAGACCTCCTATATTGGCAACGCCTTGTGAGTCGCATGTGATCTGTTTAACCTGTTCATATTCGATGGTTAAGTTTCTGTCACGATCGTACTCGTAATATTTTACGTTACCCTCATCTTCATTTTCGCCAACCGCATCTCCTCCTTCTGTACCGGAATGTCCAAGGCTGTCTGTTAAATCTCCTTCGTAAGTCTTTCCTGTGAATTTGTAGATCATAAAGGTTGCTCCGCCAAGTCTCCTGGCATTTTCGAGAACCTCTTCCCGGTCACTGTTTTGTGTGTAACCGGTGCCTTCACAAACTGTAGCGCTTATTCCGTAAGAATTAACTGTTGCCGGTTGTTTCAGGTTTCCGTGAAGGTTTGTGTTCATTGGGCTTATGCTGTAGATGATTCCCACATCCGTTTCATAAATCCCTGTGTCGTTTGAAGTATCATCTTTTAAAAGCTGATACTCTATTGTTAAACTCTCGATAGCCTCCTCTGTATCGAGAGATATAACCTTGATGGTGTAACCCTCATCCTCCGTGAGTTCTGTCAGATCCGGTTCGTTTACTGTACTGCCGTCCAGGTTGTAGAACCAGTCTTCACTTTCAAAGAGGATCTCTTTTCCTTCGCTGTCTCTGTAGATCGTAGCTTCTGTGAAGCTTTGCTCTCCGTATAAATCATCATCTAATGTGATGTCGAAGGAGTCTTCTATGTAAGTGATGTCTTCAGGTATCAGGATGTATATATTTTCTACTGTCTTTCCTCTGGAGTAGATATCCGGATACTGTGGAAGACTTATCTCTGATGTAACTGTTATCGTGTCATCTTTAACTGCGAATATTGAATCCTCAGGTTCTTCGGATTCAACTTCGTCTTCTTTTGTAAGTGTATTCTCGATGGTGGGGTAGATGTAATCTTCATTGTCTGTGTAGCTTAACTCTACTTCTTCGCCGGCGGAGATCTTTGTCCATTTCATTTTGTAGATCCTGTTCTCTCCGATTGGAAGTATCAGGTAGAATCCCGGGTCCATCGCTATATCATAATCTTCACTGCCAATGTAGGTTTTATGGAAGAGCGGTGAATCTGAAATCTTTTCGACTTCATCTTCCTGTGTCTCTCCTCTGGATCCTGTTAAGAGAAGTTCAAAAAACTCTTCGGCTCTTTCTTCCGTCATCTGGAAAAGCTTTGCCGGTGTAAGTCCTTTGTAATCCGTTCCCTTATCTTCTATCCAGTCTGTAACAGCTTCGTTGAATTCGTATCCTGTTACACTGTCGTAACCGACTATCTTGTAGATGACTACTTCATCCACCTCCAGGACTCCTTCTATTGAAAGAGTTCCTTTGTCGGCTCCAAAAGCTGTGATCGAGTTCGTAAACAAGCCGGTTAAAACCATCATCGCAGCTATTAAGTTTTTTCCAATAGACTGCTTTTTCATGTTTCTTCCCCTCGAACCTACATCTATGTTAGGTTCATAATAAAGCACATGGTGTTACAAAACGGTTACGAAAATTTAATAATTTAAAAATTTTTTTAAAAATTATTGTTTTTCGTGGTTTTTTTATTCCTTTTTTATATATCTGCTAGTCATCTCTTAAAAAACCGCCTGTAACTATGGTCTTGTAGATACCTGTGAGTGCCTGGTTGCTTCCGTTGACCACGATCTGCGGAGTTGTATAATCTATGTCAACTCTGTAGGTCTGGTTGTTGATAGAAGGTATCTGCACTTCATTTTCCATATCTCCGGTCCTGTGTGTCTCCACACCGCAAATCTTACCGGTGGTATCAAAGTACAGAACTGTCAGGGCAACCTCACTCATGCGCTGCTCCGTTGCATTCTTAAACTCTGCTTTGTACAAGCCTGTCGGATATCCGTCATCGTCAAGCTCTGCATCAAATGCAAAGAATTCTGCGGTTTGATTGGTATGATCAAACACTTTTACGGCAGGTCCGATGCTTGTAGCCGATGCTGTGATGTTCACCAGATAATTGGTAAAATCAAGCACTGCCGGATCGGGTCTGTAACATACGACCCTCTCACCGGGTTGAAGGAATCTGCTGTCCAAAATGTCATCCTCTGCAACCATCGTCTCCGTAGCGGAATAATAAAATACGGATGAACTGATATAAATCAGATCCGATGATACATTTGTAATGACAAATACATCTGAATATGATCCTACTCCTGTTCCTTCATATGCTTTTGCATAATCAGCTACCTCGTAGCTTTCAACAGTAACAGCATTCTGTGTATAGGTATTTGCATATGCAATGTTTGCAAAATTCTTTACATATACCGTTACATACGCGTAAGTGTCACTGTTTATGACACTTGGAACCGAGCTGTTTCCAAGGACTGCTCTGAATCTGTAGGCACCTTCCGATGCGCTCAGACTGTAACCGTCAACATTGGTCCACTCCGTTACGGGATAAGTTACCGTAAATCCTTCAGCGGTGTAGCCCTGCACGCTTGTGGGGAATTCCGTCAGCAGTGTGTTCAAGGATTTAACCGCTCCAAAGTAGCCTGCGTTGTAGGTTGCCGATGTGTTGAAGCCTATGATGGTCGGATAAGTCAGGGAATCGATGAACGCCTGCAGTGAAGTCACTGTATTTTCCAGACTTTCAATTTTCTTATCCTTGTCAGACAAGAGTGCATCAACTTCGGTCTTTGTATATCCCTCACCTGACTGAACATTTTCCTTCTTTGCTGCATCCGAAGATGAGGAAGCAGATGAAGCCGTTCCGGTACCTGTCGCAGTAGTGGTGGATGAATTGGAAGTGGTAGTAGTTCCCGAACCTGAGGAGGAGTAAGTTCTCGTACTAGACGAAGAGCTTGAGGTTCTTGTGCTGCTGCCACTGTTTGTAGTTGTTGTCGTGTTTGTATTTCCTGTGGAAGTATTTGCGGAGGAATTTGATCCGCCATCTGCGCCTGCAGATTGGTCAGTTCCTTCATCAGTACCTGTATCAGCTGCAAATACAATGCCTTCCTTACCGCTCTCAACAAGCTGAGATGTTCCGTCCACTGTTATTACTTCGATCACTTCTGAAGTGTTATTACTTACTGTGGTGGACTTGGTGCTGCTCTTAATGGATACTGTGGATCCTTCGGAGCCGCCCTCTGCGGTAAATGTGAGGTCTGAGTAATTCGCCACATTTACTGGAATTGTGGTACTGATAACTGAGTTGTCCGCATCAAAGCCAAGATCTATGGCTGTCTTCAGGCCTGTACTTCCCGACAAAGTAAGATTTGCCATGGAATTAAGTACGACCTGTTTCAGAGATCCTTCCACTTTAACTGACACGATGGAATTGGGTGATGACATTGTAAGCATGTTTACCGTACCATCAATTTCCAGTGCCACTGTAGAGCCTGCCTGCATATTCTCGATCCTGGTAACCTCGATTCCTGCGGGAACTATCATATGAGTTGCCGCGGAATTAAGTGAGAATGAGTTTCCGCTTATACGCTCCGTCCATGTATTGGAAGCGATCTGTAGAATTGTTATAAGATTGAATATACCGTAGTTTTCTATCTCGGTATTGGGTGCATCTATTGTAAGATCAAGAGCCGCATAATCACCGGACTGAATTAATAGTGACTGCTCTTCATCTGTCTGTATAATGATCTCTGTTGCTTCCATACCGTATTTTTCAAGGGCCGCATCCAGTTCTTCCTGATTTGTTACTATTACGTATCCCAGGTTTTCTGCTGTGTTTTCGGCTTCTGCGGTATCGGCTTCAACAGTTTCGGTGGTGCCTGCAACAGGACCGCTGCCCACCTGCTTTTTATGATGGGCAATCGCAACGCAAGCCAACACAACTGCGAGGATCACAATTGCGCAAACCACGAAAGCTATGATCAGAGATTCTTTCTCATCTTTTTCGAACCCAGCGGGTTTGCTGTTGACTTTTTTGTCCATAAAGGTCACCTATACTATTCCTTTGTAATCAAAATAATAGTATTTACCTTGTTACAAAGCAGTTACAGCATAATACAATTGAAAAATAAATGTTTTTTTAACCACTTTGTTTTAAAACCTATGTGTAGAGTAGGTTTTGGACATGTCGGGATTATTTGTAGCGATATTGTACAGAAAAACTATTTTGAAACGGAAAGAATATTTTTGTTTTTTTTATATTTTAGCGGTTTAAGCGCAGGATCGTTTCCAAAATATATGAATAATATAGGAAAGAGAATACAAAAAGAGAATGCCGCACGCGACACTCTCTTCCTTATATTATGATCTTCATATATTTACACTGTTTTGTATGATTATGTTCATATCAAAATTTTACATGTCAATACTCACCAGCAATTACATGTCTA
>JAGDCK010000096.1 GCA_017958585.1 Lachnospiraceae bacterium | reverse complement strand
TGGGATACGGAAACGGTATAGTAAATACATTGAGGATCTGGGATGCTCAGCCCATAGAGTGCTTCCAGCTTGACTCATTTGACAAGGGTGATTATCAAAAGGCAGTGGAGCATGAAAATCTGGCAAGGAACATCTGCGAAGTTCTCTATCCCAATGACAATCACTATGCCGGCAAGGAACTTAGACTTAAACAGCAATACTTCTTTATCTCCGCCTCCGTGCAGGAAGCAGTTGAGAAGTATATGAGAAAACATGATGACATTCACAAATTCCCGGAGAAGGTTACATTCCAGTTAAATGATACCCACCCCACAGTGGCTATCGCAGAGCTGATGAGAGTTCTCATGGATGACTATGGACTTGAGTGGGACGAGGCATGGGAAATCACCACAAAGACCTGTGCATACACCAATCACACCATCATGTCGGAGGCTTTGGAAAAATGGCCCATCGAGCTGTTTTCAAGACTCCTTCCCAGAATCTATCAGATCGTTGAGGAGATAAACCGCAGATTTATCGAGGCGATCCACAGAAAATATGACGGTGTGGACGGCGTGAATGTGGATGAAAAGATCCGCAAGATGGCTATCATCTATGACGGACAGGTAAAGATGGCGCATTTAGCCATCGTATCCGGATATTCCGTAAACGGTGTGGCAAGACTTCACACTGAGATCCTTAAAAAACAGGAGCTTAGGGACTTCTATGAGATGTTCCCGGAGCGCTTTAACAACAAGACAAACGGTATCACGCAGCGAAGGTTCCTACTTCACGGAAATCCCCTTCTTGCAGACTGGGTAACGGATCACATCGGAAACGAGTGGATCACTGACCTGCCCCACATCGGCAAGTTAAAGATATATGCGGATGATTTAAAGGCTCAGCAGGAGTTTATGAATATCAAATATCAGAACAAGGTAAGACTTGCTCATTACATTTTAGATCACAACGGGGTTCAGGTGGATCCCAGATCCATATTTGACGTTCAGGTAAAGAGACTTCATGAGTACAAGCGTCAGCTCCTGAACATCCTGCATGTAATGTACCTCTACAACAAGATAAAGGATAATCCTGACATGGAATTTTTCCCCAGAACCTTTATCTTTGGTGCAAAGGCGGCAGCAGGCTACAGAAATGCAAAGCTTACCATCAAGCTTATTAATTCTGTGGCTGAAGTCATCAACAATGACGATACCATCGGAAACAAGTTAAAGGTGGTATTTATCGAAAACTACAACGTATCAAATGCAGAGATGATCTTTGCTGCGGCAGATGTTTCCGAGCAGATTTCCACAGCCAGCAAGGAGGCGTCAGGTACCGGAAACATGAAATTCATGTTAAATGGTGCGGTTACTTTGGGAACCATGGACGGTGCAAATGTGGAGATCGTTGAGGAAGTTGGTCCCGAGAATGCATTTATCTTTGGTCTCTCAGCCGAGGAAGTCATCAATTATGAAAATAACGGCGGATACAATCCCATGGATATTTTCAACAACGACCCCGATGTGAGAAGAGTGCTCATGCAGCTCATAAACGGCTCATACGCAACGGATACCGAGCTCTTCAGACCGCTGTACAATTCGCTTTTAAACACACTCAGCACAGCAAAGGCGGATACCTACTTTATCCTGAAGGATTTCAGATCCTATGCTCAGGCCCAGGAGGAAGTGGAAGAGGCTTACAAGGATGAGGCTCGCTGGGCAAAGATGGCAATACTTAACACCGCATCCTGTGGCAAGTTCTCCTCAGACAGAACCATCAGAGAGTATGTTGACGAGATATGGCATCTGGACAAGGTTGAATTATAAGCAGGCAAAAGTTTTACACGTTAATTGAATAAATTAATATATTGCATCCCCCATTGGTTTTGGCTATAATGGGGGATGAATTATGTTTAACGACTATTTTTAAAGGAGTGTGGAATATGGTAACCTTATCAGACAGCGGTGCATATTTATTAAACGGAACCGAATTGGTTTTTGATAATGCAGAGGCAACCGCAGCCATTAAAGCAAAGACCGGTAAAGATGTTGTAAAAGAGGATGCCAAAAAGGCTACGATCGCCTACAGCATCTTAAAGGATCACAACACCTCCGGCAATATGGATAAATTAAAGATCAGATTTGACAAGCTGACCAGTCACGATATCACATTTGTAGGTATCATTCAGACTGCAAGAGCATCGGGACTTACAAAGTTCCCCATGCCCTACGTGCTCACAAACTGCCACAACTCACTCTGCGCAGTTGGCGGAACCATCAACGAGGATGACCACATGTTTGGTCTCACCTGCGCAAAGAAGTACGGCGGAGTTTATGTACCCCCTCACCAGGCAGTTATCCATCAGTTTGCAAGAGAAATGCTTGCAGGCGGCGGAAAGATGATCCTGGGTTCCGACTCCCATACCAGATACGGCGCCCTCGGAACCATGGCAATGGGTGAAGGCGGACCTGAGCTTGTAAAACAGCTTCTCAATCAGACTTACGATATCAATATGCCCGGCGTGGTGGCAGTGTATATGGAGGGAGAGCCTGTAAAGGGTGTGGGACCTCAGGACGTTGCCCTTGCCATCATCGGAGCAGTATTTAAAAACGGATATGTAAAAAATAAAGTGATGGAGTTTGTAGGTCCCGGAGTAAAGAATCTCTCAGCCGATTTCCGTATCGGTGTGGACGTAATGACCACAGAGACAACATGTCTTTCTTCCATATGGCAGACAGATGACAATATCAAAGAATTCTATGATATTCACGGAAGAAGCGCAGACTACAAGGAGTTAAATCCCGGAGAGGTGGCTTACTACGACGGCGTGATAAAGGTAGATCTCTCAAAGGTTCGCCCTATGATCGCCATGCCTTTCCATCCCTCAAACACATATACCATCGAGGAGCTTAACGCAAATCTGGAGGATATCATTGCCGAGACAGAAAAGAGAGCACTTGTATCCCTGGACGGACAGGTTGAGTATTCTCTCAGAAACAAGATCGTAAACGGCAAATTCATGGTGGATCAGGGTATCATCGCAGGCTGTGCCGGAGGCGGATTTGAAAATATCTGCGCAGCAGCAGATATCTTAAAGGGTTCATACATCGGTTCAGACGGATTTACCCTCTCCGTTTACCCCGCATCAATGCCTGTTTATATGGAACTTATCAGAAACGGCGCGGCAGCAACAATCCTGGAGACAGGTGCAGTCATGAAGACAGCTTTCTGCGGACCCTGCTTTGGTGCCGGAGATACACCTGCAAACAACGCATTCAGTATCCGTCACTCCACCAGAAACTTCCCTAACCGTGAAGGCTCCAAGCTTCAGAACGGTCAGATTTCTTCCGTTGCTCTTATGGATGCAAGGTCCATCGCAGCAACTGCAGCAAACAAGGGAGTTCTCACTCCTGCAACTGACTTTGACGGTGAGATCGGAAAATATAAATATCACTTTGATTCAAATATTTATGCAAACCGTGTATTTGATTCCCTCGGTGTGGCAGATCCTTCGGTTGAGATCCAGTTTGGTCCTAACATCAAGGACTGGCCTGAGATGGGAGCACTCCCTGAGAACCTTGTGTTAAAGGTAGT
>JAGDCK010000095.1 GCA_017958585.1 Lachnospiraceae bacterium | reverse complement strand
AGTCTGAGTACTCAGGGATTTTTTTGTTGTGCATCAGGCAGCAAGCCACGTTACCTTCTGCAATGACTCTTCCCATATCTCCGTCATATTTTAATCCCCAGATATCGTTTATGAGATCAGCGCCGGCTGCAATACCTGCCTTTGCCACGCCGGATTTGTATGTATCAAGGGAAAGAGGTATATCAAATCGAGATTTAATATTTTCTATCATAGGGACAACGCGCTCAGTTTCCTCATCCACAGAGATCTGAACGTATCCGGGCCTTGTGGATTCACCGCCCACGTCCAGGATATCCATTCCCTCATTAATCATCTCTTCCACACGAAAGAGGGCCTTGTCAATGTTGTTCCATTTTCCTCCGTCGGAAAAAGAATCCGGAGTCACATTGAGTATCCCCATGATATAAGCTTTGTTTTCGATATCAAAAATCCTGTTACCTATTTTCAAAATAATCTTCCCTGTTCCTTTTTTCCATAGGCCAATAGCAAAGATCGGCCGCTTTACATTCGTAACATTTTCTGGATAATTTGTCTGCTTTGTTTAAAACGGATCTGAGGGACTTCTCCCGGATTAATAACTTAGGTTTAGGTCCCTTATTCCTATGATGCCTTATGGCATTTAGAATGATCAGGCGCTCATAGGCTTTGAATCCTGATTCTTTTAAGATAACACGTGCTATTTCTACTGAAGCCTCGTCATGCGGCGTTCCGTCCGCGTACTCTTTTCCTCTTCCGATATCGTGGAGAAGACCTGCGGCGTATATCCACTCCTCATTTATATGGGAATGATTTTTCTTTGCCATATGTACAGCGATCTTTATCACATCATTGAAGTGTTCCATGTCATGTTTACAAAAGATCCTGTCGGCTTCAGCTTCCTCTATGCACTTAAGATTTGCTTTATATAGATCATTACTTAAGATCGATGCTATTTTCTGACTCTGAGTGATCATATTTATTATTTTACGGCATTGTAAAATCTGTTCTGCAGGATCTCACTGTCCGTAAACTCTCCTCTGGTGGCTACAGTAACCGTCTTGCTTCCTGGCTTTTTTACCCCTCTCATGGTCATGCACATATGCTCTGCCTCAAGCATCACCATTACGCCCTTTGCGCCGAGTTCGTCCATGATGGCCGTTGCGATCTGCCCTGTCATCTGCTCCTGGATCTGGAGGCGCTTTGCGTACACTTCGACGGTTCTTGCAAGCTTGCTAAGGCCCGCAACCTTTCCGTTTGGAATATATGCGATATGTGCCTTTCCGTAAAAGGGAAGCATGTGATGCTCACACATGGAATAAAACACAATATCCTTTTCTATTACAATATCATTATTCTCCACTGTGAAGGTTTTAGAGAGATGCTCTGCAGGATCTTCATCCATTCCCGCAAAAATCTCAGCATACATTCTGGCTATCCTGTCCGGTGTCTCTAAAAGCCCTTCCCTCTCAGGGTCCTCTCCGATTCCTTCAAGCATGAGTTTAACCGCTTCTTTTATTTTTTCCTGGTCTACCATGTTAACTCCTTTCAAAGAAGCTTAGATAACTATCTTCCTCTTTTTGTCGCTCTTAATTACGTCGTCTATGAGTCGACCCATAAATGACAGTGAGCCAAAGGCGATGATCACGTCATCCTTGCCACACATAAGACCTGCCACCTCCAGTGCTTCCTCCACGGAATCCACCGCCGAAACAGATCTGTGAACCTCTCCGATCTCCTTGGCAAGTTCGTAGGCAGGAAGTGCCCTCTCGTTTTCAGGAGGTGTGACTGTGATGATCTCATCCGCGTATTTCTCGGTGAGAGCAATGACGGATCTGTAATCCTTGTCTTTTAACATTCCCATTATATAAACTATTCTCTTATTTGTAAAATAGAATTCTATACTCTCCGCAAGGCGTTCTGCCCCGTCGGGATTGTGGGCTCCGTCCGCTATGATAAGGGGATTTTTACTTATGACCTGGAACCTTCCCGGGACACCGGTCTCAAGTAACCCGGTAAAAACCGCCTTTTCTGAAATGTTAAATCCTTTTTTAATTAATTCATCCAATGCATCAAGAGCAACGCAGGCGTTCTTTATCTGGTATCTGCCGGCCATGGATATGGCAAGCTTCTTTCTGTTTTTGTAATTAAATGTCTGCTTTCCAAGGCTTGACTTTACTCCGGTGATATCATCATCCTCCGCGACATCAAAAAAGCATCTGTTAAGCTCTGCCTTTTCTTTTATGATATTCATCACGTCCTCATCCTGGCCCTCGATAAGTACGGATGCGCCGGGCTTTATGATTCCCGCCTTGTTCTTTGCGATCTCTGCAAGAGTACTGCCCAGAAACTGCATGTGGTCCATGGCGATACTTGTAAATACACATACGAGAGGATTCTTTATGATATTTGTGGCATCCATCAGTCCCCCCATTCCGGTTTCCAGGACCACGATGTCACATCCCATGTCTTTAAAATATAAAAATGCCAAAGCCGTCTCCACCTCAAATGGTGTGGGCTGTGGCAGTCCTTTTTCTACGAGGCTGTCACAGGCATTTTTTATGACTTCCATCTTTTCACCGAAGGCTTTTTTGGTGATGAGTTTTGAATTAACACTATACATATCCCTGATATCAAAAATAACAGGTGATACGAATCGTCCCGTTTTATATCCTGCCTTCTGTAAAACTGTAGATATAAAGCATACCGTGGATCCCTTGCCGTTTGTACCGGCCACGTGAACGAACTTCAGATCGTCCTGCGGGTTCCCGATCTCTTTGCACAAAGCCCTGATGGAATCAAGTCCCGGCCTTATACCGGCACTTTTTATGGATTCGATATATTCAAGTGCCTCTTCGTATTTCATTTTTATGCCTCCAAAAAATAGGGCAAAGCCCTCTGCTTCGCCCCCATTAGTCTCATATATTGATTTGATTATTCGTCTATATCGTCGATGTCTGCAAGTCCGCCGTTTCCGATGTCCAGCATATTTACGGTACGTCTCTTGATGCGGGCAGCCTCAGAGCTTTTAAGGATGAAATCCTTTACTTCCTTTGAGTGCTTTATATGAATGAGCTGGAGCTTGGGATGGGTGGTGTCACCTGTAAAGCATGTGACTGTTCCAAGGCCGGCAAGTCTCTCCATGAAGCTTACTGAGAGTTCAACGTCCTGGATCTTGTACATATAGCAGTCATTTTCGACCACCTTGAAAAATCCCGAATCGATGGTGAGCACGTCCTCTTTTATATAATATTTGGTAAATGTCCAGGGTAACCCCAAAAACAAAAGTCTCTTTCTCTCATAATACTCCATACAGTAACCATACCTTTCCGAACAAAGATGCTTTGCGTTTATTTTTTACGGAAACAAAACGCCAAACTCTGATCAATGATTTTATATTTTTGCACTTTAACGCACAAACATATTATACGTTAGTATGCTGCTATATGCAAAAACTTTTTATTTTTTTAAAAAGAAAATTGCATCATAAGTTTCGTCATGTTAAGATAATAAAAATGCATTTGGGGAGGTGTTAATAATGACAGCAAAGGAAGTTATCGAAGGACGCAGAAGTATCCGCAAATTCAAAGATACTCCCGTTCCTCACGAGGTTTTGGAAGCTATCGTTGACGAAGCAAAGATGGCTCCCAGTTGGAAGAACACCCAGATCGCCAGATATATCGTGGCAGAGGGTGATACAGTAAAAAAACTTGCAGAATGCACCAAAGCTTATTCCGGAAACGGTACCGTTATCGCAGGTGCCCCCGCCGTTGTAGGTTTGGCGGTTAAAAAAGGCAGATGCGGTTATGAGCGCGACGGATCATTTACCACATTCAGAGGCGACGGCTGGCAGATGTTTGATGCAGGCGTTGCGGCTCAGACTTTTTGTCTGGCAGCTTATGAACATGGAATCGGATCAGTTATCATGGGAATCTTCGATCATGAGGATGCATCCCGTGTTCTTAACATTCCCGAAGATATGGATCTTGTTTCTCTTATTCCCATTGGATATCCCGATGGTGAAGCTATTGCACCCAAGAGAAAAACCGTGGAAGAATTATTATCATATGTATAAAGATTAAGTCGAAGGTATTTTCCTTCGACTTTTTCATGCAATCGATATCAACAAACAAAAGTATATATACGGAGGAAAACATTTATGAGACACCTGATGAGTCCCCTGGACTTCTCAACCAAGGAGCTGGACGATCTCTTCGATCTGGCTACAGACATCAAGAACAATCCCGAAAAATACGCCCACGCCTGCGACGGCAAGATAATGGCAACATGCTTTTATGAGCCCAGCACCCGTACCAGACTCTCCTTTGAGTCGGCCATGACAAGGCTCGGCGGAAATGTCATCGGATTTTCTGATGCGAATTCATCCTCGGCAGCCAAGGGAGAAAGCGTCTCAGACACTATCCGAGTGATCTCCTGCTACGCCGACATCTGCGCCATGCGCCATCCCAAGGAAGGTGCACCCATGGTAGCGGCCACAAAATCCCTTATCCCTGTGATAAACGCAGGAGACGGCGGTCATCAGCACCCCACTCAGACACTTACGGACCTTATGACCATCCGCAGCATGAAGGGTTCCCTCTCCGGCTTTACCATCGGCCTCTGCGGCGACCTGAAATTCGGCCGAACCGTTCACTCCCTGATAAACGCGCTGGTTCGCTATGAAAATATCCACTTCATCTTCATCTCCCCCGAGGAGCTCAAGGTTCCCGACTATATCACCGAGATGCTGGATGAAAAAAATATCTCCTACGAGGAAGTCATAAGCCTCGACGAAGCCATGCCAAAGCTTGATCTGCTCTACATGACAAGAGTTCAGAAGGAGAGATTTTTCAATGAGGAGGACTACATCCGCTTAAAAGGCTTCTACATCCTCACAAAGGAAAAGCTTGAGTTTGCAAAGCCCGATATGCTGATACTCCACCCCCTCCCCAGAGTAAACGAGATCTCCGTGGAAGTGGACAACGACGAAAGGGCAGCATATTTTGAGCAGGCCCAGTACGGAGTATACGTGAGAATGGCGCTTATCCTCACGCTTTTAAAGTGGGCTAAATAAGCCTTAGCCCGGTAATTTTTTTAAACCAACTCAGAAAGGGAAAATAAATGTTAAACATAGGAAAAATCGAACAGGGCTTTGTACTTGATCATATCAAAGCCGGAACAAGCCTTGAACTGTATGAACACCTCGGACTTGATAAACATGATTACACAGTGGCCATCATCAGAAATGCCAAGAGCAACAAGATGGGCCGAAAAGATATATTAAAAGTAGAATGCGATCCCAACGCCATTGACATGGACATCCTGGCCTTCATCGACCACAGCATTACTGTCAATGTCATTAAAGACGGTGAGATCGTTGAAAAAAAGGATCTGGTACTTCCGAAGGAGATCAAAAACGTGATCAAGTGCCACAATCCCCGCTGCATCACATCAATCGAGCAGGAGCTTCCCCATATCTTCGTCCTTGCGGATGAGGAAAAGGAAGTTTACAGATGCAAATATTGTGAAGAAAAATATGCCAGAAAGGATGACAATTAGTCCTTCTTTTTCCAGTTGTTTGCACGGTCTTTTAATTCCTGCAAACTCTCGGCAAACTTCTTTGAAGTCATGGTGGGATTTGAACGGATCATATCTCTTCTGAGAAAATCCTTCACTCCCATCAGACCTTCCTTGTATTTTTCAAGAGCGGTCGCATATTTGATCTTTAATTCAAGCCAGTCTTCTCTGGCACCGGCAAAGTATTTTTCAAGAGGCCAATCGTAGTCTTTGAGTTTCTCAAGATTGGCTTCTATGCTTGCCTTAACTTCCCCGATACTCTCTTTTACATCACTGATGCCTTCCCTAACATCCGCAAAGTTCTCGCTGACGCCGTCTTTGATGGCCTGAGCCTTGCTCTCCACGGTATCGAAGCCCTTTTCAAGAAGCCTTGCAAGCTCTTCCTTGCGCTGTTCCATATCCGCATTCGTGAGGGCGATGTAGACATCCAGACGCTTTCTGATAAGGCGCATCTCGTCCTTGGTCTCCTCCATCTTCATGAGGATATCCCTGATGTCCAGAGCTGTTCTGAAGGCCATGGCAAAGTCTGCAGCAATTCCCATTGTGAGAACCACGGTTATGACATTTAGCAGCATCGTGGGGATGCTCAGCACGAAGCTACTGAAAAACGGATGCACCACCTTCGTCATAAGTATGGTCAAAAATCCCCAGGCTATTGTGGATGACAGGCAGATATGGCCCCGGAAATTAAACTTCTGATTTGAATAATCCCAGTATCTTACCTTGAAGAGTTTTTCCATAGTAACACCTGTTATGTATTCAAGGATCGTGGCACCCACGCAGCCTGCAAAGTATGTTAAGAGCACATTATCCCTAAAAGGCATACTCACCACCAGCATCATTATCCCGCCGCTTCCGTATATAGGCAAAAAAGGCCCTCTCATAAAGCCTCTGTTCACAAACTTTCTCTGTTTGATCGATACATATGTGCTTTCAAAACACCAGCCAAAGAAACAATAGAAATAAAAAAAGAAAAGCCACTGTATCAAAGAATACCCGTACATCTGCAAAACCTCACTTTAACAATACTTATATTCATATGAAAATGATTAAATGCAAAATTAATTTATTTATATCTTAGGATCTTTACATTTAATTTTCCTTTTCTGGTGGTAGTCATCTCGCCGGAGATTATAAACTTCCCGTATCCTCTGGCGTTTACCACGTCCCCGCTCTTTACGGCCTTCGAATTGTTTTCACATAACCTGCCGTTTAAATACACCTTGCCTGCCTTAAAGAGATCCAGGCAGTCGCCTCTGGAAATATTTAAGACCTTGCTGAGAACCGCATCCACCCTCTCGGACGCCACCTGCACGTTCATCTCTGCAGGCGCCTCTTCCCTGATGTCGCTTATGTTCTCCACCACCTTACATATGACGGAGGTGTGCTTTACAAAGCTTAAATTTTCACAAATGTATTCCGCGATGGAATCAAGGCAAAATACATAGGCTTCCTTTTCGGACACCATTATATCCCCCAGGGTGCTTCTGTCGATCCCAAGGTTCATCAATGCCCCCAGGAAATCCCTGTGGGACAAAGCATCCGCAAACTTTTCGTTTAAGGGTCGTATGTTTATGCAGACAATGGGAAAATCCACTTCGTATCCAAAGCTTTCCGGGTTTCCAAATCTGACTACACATCTGTCCGCATTCTCTCTTCCACCGTAGACCTTTATG
This sequence comes from Lachnospiraceae bacterium, assembly GCA_017958585.1. Taxonomy (GTDB): domain Bacteria; phylum Bacillota; class Clostridia; order Lachnospirales; family Lachnospiraceae; genus RGIG10340. Next base: position 7,432 of record JAGDCK010000095.1, on the reverse strand, counting down.
TCTTTTTGCGTGACGCCAAGCTCCGCCAGCTCTTTTCCCGTCTGATAAAACACATCCAGTTCACCCAGTCCCAGGAATGATGTAAAAGTGTATATATTTTGAGAAAAGGACCTGTTAGCCAGGTCCTTGATCCGTTTTTTTAATAATTTATCTTCTTCTCTTAATTCCACAATTATGCTCCGAATGTGATAATCGCATCCTTGGGTTCCTTGGTCTTTGTAACGCTTATGGCGTGGAGAACAGGTCCCTCTCCCTTGTACTCTTTCCAGAATTCCTTGTGCACTACGGCAGTTACTTCAACCCACTCTTTTTGCTTGAGCTCTTTTACCTTGTCATATTTGCACACATATCCGATGAATGCCATATCCTGGGCGCAGCATGTCATGGCCATACGTCCGGGAACAAAGTATCCGTCGGGACCTTTTTCGGGAATGAGCGCCATGGCTTTGAATTTCAATGTCTTTCCTATGTAGCGCTCCAGGTGATCCATGCTGTCGATGTACCAGATGCCGTATCCCTCGTTGTCAAGCTCCAACAGATCGCTGTTAAGATCGTAGGGCAGATCCTCCTCAAAGATCTCGTCGATCTCTCCGGTGGAATCCTCAAATACCACATCAGCCTTGGGGCTTACTGCCTTTAAGTTTCTCCTGTATCCGCCGAGCTTGTCTCTTACGGAATCACATCTGTTCATGATGATCATCTCAGAGCCCTTGATGGCCTCAGCCAGAAGGGATTTCATGTTGGTGTAATACATCTCGAAAGTGGATCCGTCTATAATGGTGATCTGCTGTTCAATGCTCCAGTTCTTGGGATATACCACATTTTTGTAATTCCACATGCCGTTAAACTCGACGATGATCCTGTCGGGCTTGTATTTTTTTTCAAGGCTTGTGAGGTATGCGGGATTGAAATCCTCCTCATTCTCCACCAGGCTCACTACAGTCTTGCTGGCCTTTAAAAGCTCGGGATCATATTCATTTTCGCCTTCCTCACAGAGAACCAGAAGTGTGGTTCCCTTGATGCGAAAGTATGGCTGTGAAAGTGTAAAACTGATAAATTCGGTCTTTCCGCTCTCCAGAAAGCCATTGATAACATATACAGGTTTCATAAAATATCCTCGTTATTATTGTCTGAAAAGTTTGGCTACTTCATCTTCTTTGAGCTCTGCGCCAATTACAACAAGCTTACCTGTAACCTCTGCGCTGCCTTTTCTGATGTCATGCTCTTCGGGTACATAATCAAAGTAGATCCATGTGCCGTCCTCAGCGGGAACCATACCCTTTGAACGAACGATTACGCCGTACTTGCCGGTGTCAAGCTCTGTAAGGATCTTCTCGATCTCATCAACAGTGAACTTGGTTGCAGTCTCAACACCCCAGCTGGTGAATACTTCGTCAGCGTGATGGTGGTGGTGGTGATGGTCATGATCATGGTGATGATCGTGGTCATGGTCGTGATGATGCTCATGGTCGTGATCGTGGTGATGGTCATGATCGTGGTCGTCATCGTCATCATCATGGTGATGGTGGTGGCAGCAATGATCGTCGTCATCATCGTCATCATCATGGTGATGGTGGTGGCAATGCTCATGCTCTGCCTCATCAGCCTCGTGCTCTGCTCTTGCTCTCTCAAGGAGTTCCTCCATCATATCGCCAAGCTTGTCATTTCCCTCGATGGCTTCAAGGATCACCTTGCCGTCAAGTTCATCCCAGTCTGTAGTGATGATGGTGGCATTTGCATTGTGCTCTCTGATCATAGCCACAACTTCTTTTAATTTATCTTCATTCATCTTTGCGGTACGGCTGAGAATGATGGTTCCTGCGTACTCGATCTGGTTGATGAAAAACTCACCGAAGTTCTTGATATACATTTTTGCCTTTGTTGCGTCAACGACAGCAACTGCAGAGTTGATCTCCACATCCATATCCTTTGACACGTTCTCAATGGCATTTAATACGTCTGAAAGTTTGCCGACACCTGAGGGCTCGATAAGAATTCTCTCGGGAGTGTAGGTCTTTATAACCTCCTTTAAGCTCTCGCCAAAATCTCCAACGAGTGAACAGCAGATACAACCTGAGTTCATCTCTTTTATCTCGATTCCGGCTTCCTTTAAAAAGCCTCCGTCGATTCCGATCTCACCAAACTCGTTCTCGATAAGAACGGTCTTTGTGCCATCAATGGCTTCTTTTAAAAGTTTCTTTATGAGTGTGGTCTTACCTGCACCCAGGAAACCTGAAACAACGTCTATTCTTGTCATTTATTTTTCCTCCTGAATTACAATCCATTCAAATGCGAATCATTCGCAACTGTCATCGGCTTATATTTTGTTCCTAATTAAGTTTTAAGTCAAGTATCTAATTATAAAAGTTTGGTAAAGTTTTGCCCGTGAGTGATGTATAAGCTCCCTCTATGACAGCCCATGGAACTGCCGCCGCTTCGCCGTCGTCCGTTCCTCCCACAAGCATTCCCACAAGCTTCCCGTCTGAGCCGTATAGCCCGCCCCCGCTCATGCCAGGAGACACCATCATCTTCAGATATATCATATGTGAATCGAAGTCCTCCATATAGATCCACGGGTCAAGCACCGTACCGTAAACCACTGTGTCGTAAGCCACAGAGCCATAAACCACAGAGCCGTAAACCACATTCTCATTTGGATACTCGCGATCATATTCATTAGGATATTCAGGGTTATTTTCATTGGAATATTCAAAGTCATTTTCATTGGATTCGGAAGTATCTTCTACTATATCGTCATAGCTGTTTTCTGCCAATGAATCAGTCATGAGATCGGTCAAAGGCTCCAAATCATATACTTTGTAAGCAAAGCAAATGCTGTTAACATAAAGCCCATCTTCTGCTTCATTCGTTTTGTCAGCTTCGTCTGCCGGACTGTATGCCTCGTAGGTTCTCTTTTCATTCAGGATAATAAAAGCCACATCAGAATCTGTGAAAACATAAATCTCGTTTAATGAAACTTCTTTTACATATCCGTCCCAAAATTCAACGGACACACTTTCCGACTGGTTCCCCGTAACGCAATGACCCGCTGTCAATATGACCTTCTTCTCGCTGTCGCTTGATATGATCTCTCCCATTCCCCTGAGATTCCCATTTGTAATCTTTACAATGTATTCAGGATATTCGGAGTTCTCTTTGCCGGTATTTTTTGAAAATGCAAACATTAGCACCGCCAAGGCCGCCACCGCCACCAATGTGCAGATGCTTATTGCCCTGTAGACAGATATGAAATCGCAGACCTTCTTTTCAGAAGCCACCATCGCGGATCCATTCTTTTCGAATTCGCTCTTTTCGTAGTCAACCTTCACGGAACCATTCATCACGTGACCACAATTTTCAGGATTGCTCTTCTCAAAGGTTTTTTTCGACCTGACGCTCAGATGCTGTTCAACGTTGAACTCATTTTTCAAATTATCTTTTTTCATATTAGATAAATACCCTTATTTTAGACTCTATAGTCGACCTCTACCGACTAAATATCTTACAAACTTTTCATCGACAGATGTACGTGTTGGATATGTCGGGAATTATTACAGTCTAATCTGAATTTCTTTCCTGAATTACCGTAATGCATTTTTTCCGTTTTGAATCCTTACCGTATCATTACAGTCTTTTTTCGCTTTTTCCGCCAAAAAACTGTATGCATAATTTTTCATTTTTTAACATTACAGTCTTTTCCGTGATTATCAATAAAAAACTGTAACCGAATTTTCCGTCTTACAGTTTTTTCCACTATTATCTATAAATAACCGTAACCGCATTTTTTGTCTTACAGTTTTTTCCGGTGTTATTCGCATAAAAACTGTAAAGATTTCGAAAAATGCTTTTAACGTTTTTGGAAGTTACAGTTTTATTCGAATTTGCATGGGAAAAAACTGTAGAGATCAATTTTCGCTTTTTTTCGGGTACAGTTTTTTTCGCACTTTCCCTAGAAAAAACTGTAGAGATTAGTTTTCGTTTTTTTCGGGTACAGTCTTTTTTGCGCTCTTCAAAGAAAAAACTGTAAAAGTGGTTTTCGGCGCCATTTCAGGCTTACCTGACGACCCGGATGAACCGCCAAATGTCTGTCCGAGCAAGCTCGGCAGCCACTTGGCTCGTTGCCATGCACATAGATGTAACCGCTTCGCTTATTACATCTATGATTAGCGGTCGCCAAATGTCTGCCTGAGCAAGCTCGGCAGCCACTTGGCTCGTTGCCATAACAAATGAGCCCTCCGCTAAGCTGAATGCTTTTGGAAGGCTCATTGATCGTTTATTCAATGTAAGTAAGACTATAAGCCGGGTTATGTAGGTATCAAAAGATACTGACGATCATCTATCTAGTACGGCCGTTGCCGGCCGTCTCAAGCGACTTACCCGGAAGCAGGCCGGGCCGACCCTGTTGCTCCCTATTTAGTCTTGCTTCGGATGGGGTTTACATGGCTCCGACCGTTACCGGCCGGACGGTGGTCTCTTAAGCCACCTTTCCACCCTTACCAGCGTACTTTGCTAAGCGCAAAGTATTTAAACTGCTTTCGTTACCATACACTTCATCGCTTTGCGCGGCAAAGTGCGCTACAGATTGCTGCGTAATTCAAATTAATGTCATTTAACACGGCAAAGCACGCTAATCATTGCATATGACAATTTTGATTTACCAAAAGCAAAGCATGTAACAAATTATTACGCAATTTACGATGAGTGACAATTTTGCGCGGCTAAGCGCGCGACAAATCACTTTACTCTTAGCAAAGCACGCTGGCGGTATATTTCTGTTGCACTAGCCTTGGAGTCACCTCCACCGGACGTTATCCGGCATCCTGCCCTGCGAAGCCCGGACTTTCCTCACCTGCATAAATGCAGCCGCGATCGTCTGTCTTGCTTACTTTACAGATTATATTTTTGCGCCCTTAAAAAGTCAAGCAAATACTATACATTGAAGCAGCTTCCGCCCACGAACTCACTGCAAAGAGAATTGTTCGGCAGATTCTCAGACTGAATGCTGAGTAAATAATCAAAAAAGTTTAACAGCCTCTTTGCCTCGAAATATGCCGGGTCCTTCTTTGGAATGTCAAAGAGAAGTCTCTCTGCGAAGGGCTTTATCACCGCAAGCTCATATATGAGGGCAGAGTTAAACATGGCATCAGCCTCCTCCTGGAAGGGGAAGATGTAATTTTCCTCGCCTCGTCTGACGGATGCCCACATATTGATGGTGCTTCTGGCATCTGTTCCACGGGTTCTGTCATCACGGACCATTCTGCGAAGAAGTCTGCCGTCGGTGGTGGGAATTCTGTTGTGGTTATCGATATTTACGCTTGTAAGACAACTGATATAAATCTTGAACTTGCTCTCTGCAGGGATCAGGGAACTCATCTTCTCGTTGAGTCCGTGGATTCCTTCGATGACCAGGATATCCTCCTCGCCAAGCTGTAGGAAGTCTCCTCTGTACTCTCTCTTTCCGCTCTTAAAATTAAACACGGGAAGCTCGACTCTTTCTCCGGCAAGAAGCTTTGTCATATCCCTGTTAAACAGGTCAACGTCAAGGGCTTCAAGGCACTCGAAATTGTATTCGCCGTCCTCGCCTCTGGGAGTCTTCTCTCTGTCCACATAGTAATTGTCCAGTCCGATGGGGTGAGGAACCTTTCCAAGGGTCCTGAGCTGAATGGAGATTCTGTGGGAGAATGAGGTCTTTCCGGAGGATGAAGGGCCTGCGATCATTACGAATTTGCATCCTTTTCTCGCAACGATCTCCTTTGCAATCTCTCCGATCTTCCTCTCCTGCTCCGCCTCGTGAACCAGGATCATCTCCTCCAGTGAATCACCGCAGATTCCGTCATTAAGCTGACCGATATTTCCCATGCCCACGTGGGTTGCCCAGTTTTCGGAATCCCTCAAAGTCTTAAAGAGTTTTTCTCTCGGCACGAAGGGCTTTACGACCTCGGGTTCCCCTGCTGAAGGAAGCACCAGCACGAATCCGCCGCCGTAATTAACCACGTCAAACCATTTCACATATCCGGCATTCGGAAGCATGTATCCGTAGTAATAATCAAAGAATCCCTCAACTTCATACACATTTACGGAGGAGCTTCTTCTGTATTTAAACAGCTTCACCTTGTCCTTCATGCCGATCTTGGAAAAAAGTTCGATGGCATCATCTATGGGGTAGGATTTTTTCATAAAAGGAACTTCTCTGAATTCAAGTTCCTTCATTCTGGCCTTGATCTTTGCGGCGTTTTCATCCGTTGCCTCAAAGCCGAAGGGCTTTACAAAAAGTCCGTTTCCTATTGTAAATTCCACTCTGGTCTCGTTGACGGCCTCTGACCCGAAGCAATCAAAAATTGCCTTTAAGAGTAACATGGTAGCTGTTCTCACATAGGTCTTGTAACCCACAGAATCCTTTAAGGTATAAAACTCGATCTCAGCATCCTTTGAAACTCTCTTAAACAACTCCCTGAGTTTTCCGTTTACGGAAACCAGTGCAATGGGTGCATCATAATCCTTTTGATACTCCTCCGCGATCTTTGCGTAGGTAATACCCTCTTCGTAGTTTTTCTGTTGTCCTTTGATCGTCAATGTCACCATAGTTTTTTTGCTCCTTCACGCATAATATTTTAAAGCTTCATTCACTATATCAAGTTCCTGTTTTATCTCATGAATCCTGGCTTTGGCCTTCTCTCCGTTGCCGTCGGATTTAAGTCTAACGATTATGGCCTCCAGGTTTTCCTTTCTCTTATCCAGAAATTCCTTTAAAACAGGATCCTTTCTCTTAGGTAGGATCAAGCCAAAATTCTCTGCCACCTTGCGCTCGATGCTTCCATCATTGCATCTTTCCGGGTTCCCTTCGGCGCTTCCTTCGGTGCTTTTCTCGGTGCATCCTTCGAAGTTCCCTTCAGCGCTTCCCTCAGTGCTTTTCTCGAAAGTTCCTGTAAAAACACTGTCTCCGGAAAATCTTACTTTGAAAATAAAATAAAACTTTCCCTCATCCTTTACCATGTTTTCGTTCAGGATCTCATACCCTCGGTCTCTCAGATAAATTCTAAACTCCGGGATCTCCGATTGAGGGGATAGGATTAACTCCTTAAAAGCTTTTACCTTGTCAAAACTATCCTCCAGGATCTTTATGATAAGGGGGCCGCCCATGCCGGCACATACCATTTTGTCGGCTTCCCCGGTTTCCATTCGCTTTAATCCGTCTGAGAGCCTGCAGGTGATCCGGTCAGAAAGCCCTGCTTTCTCCACATGCTTTTGGGCATTACTAAGGGGGCCGCTTCTAAGATCCATTGCAAGACACCTGTCAGCGATTTTTTGTTCCACCATGTATATTGACAAAAAACCGTGATCGCATCCCACATCCGCTACGATGCCGCCGGGTGTGACCATCTTTGCGATGCTTTCCAATCTATGTGAAAGTACATTCTTTTCACTCATAATT
>JAGDCK010000094.1 GCA_017958585.1 Lachnospiraceae bacterium | reverse complement strand
GGCTTACAGTCTTTTTTGATTTTTTCGCAAATAAACTGTAAAGATTATTTCTCGTTTTTTTCGGTCACAGTTTTTTTGCGCTTTTGCGATTATAAACTGTAAAGACACTCAAAAAACATCCCCGCGGTCATATGGACCGCGGGGAGCAATCTCTTCTATTATTTAAGTTTAACTCTCAGATGTTTGAAGTCCTTGCCGCTGTCCTCCTCGATAAGTTCCAGATAAGGTCTGTATCCCAGGCCGCTCTTATCCCAGAGTGCCTTGATCTCGTCACGCTCGGTACTCTGTCCGTAGCTTACCATATCCCCGCTGTAGTAACAGAAGTTTGTGAAAGTAAAGAAATCCACCACTCTTTTCTGCTCCTCCGCAGTAAGGGATGACTCGGCCAGACTTAACCTGGTGGGATTGGACATCCTCTCGAAGCTTTCGATGGCATATTCCTCAAATCCCGGCGCATCAACCTTTGTCTCCACCGCCTCATAGTCCATGATCCCGTCATAAAAAGTGATCTTTCCGTATTGATTGGGATAAAGCGGAAGAGCCGATGTCAGTATCTCCGTCACTTTTCCGTTTTTTACATAGTGCTGGGTGTGGAGGTGACCGCTCAAAAATACTTCCACGCCGTATTTTTCAAAAAGCTTTGTAAGCTTGTCCGTCCTTGCGATCACATATCCGAACATGAACAGCTTGTGATGAGTAAAAATATTCTGATGTCCGCAGGCAAGCACGTATACGCCATCCTTTTTGGCCTGCTTCAAAACTTTTTCCGTCCAGGAGAGAGTTTCCTCCGAAATATCGCTGTAGGCATCGTATGTGTTAAAGTCTAACATCAGTACCCGAAGAGTATCATTTACATCATAAATGTAGCTGGCGGAATTCTCATCCACGTCAAGTGCTTCACTGTAGCCAAAATCATGGTAAAGCTCCTTAAACTTATCAGAGCCCGGGCTCTCCAATCTTTCAAAACTCTCCCCCGAAAACCTGGCGGCATTTCCCGAATATACATCATGATTTCCCGGAAGCACCAAAACATCTATACCGTTTTCCTCAAGGCGGGAAAATTTCTTTGCAAGATCCTCATGGCTCTCGATTGCACCGTTAAATGTCAGATCTCCGGTTACGATCAATGCCTCAGGCTTTTTTTCGATCACTTCGTCCACAAAGGCCTCGGTTATTTCTTCTATATAAAGCATTGCTCTTCCGTCTCTCTCATTTATGAGACTTTGAAACATAGCTCCGTTGTCATTGATCCTCGGCGTGATATAGTGAATATCACTTGCGACTATCAGGTCCGCCCTTGGCTCTGTCCTGCCACAGGCAGTAAATGAGCACAAAACGCCCATCAAAAACAGGAGGGGAAACAGACCCCTCCCGTATTTTTTCGTAACGCGAAACTTTTCATTATTCATATCAAATTCCCCAATTGATCCCATAAGTTCCTCGCTTATAATCATTCCACCCTGTCTGCAAATTTGATCTTGTAAACACGTTTCAAAGAATCCGTGATCCTGGCCTCGGAGATCTGACCTTTTTCCACAGCCTGAAGTACACCGTTATAAGCCTCCTCAAAATTCTCCGGCATAAGGACCATATCACAGCCTGCTCTTATGGCCATGACTGCGGCCTCCGATGAAGAATAGTACTCGGATATCGCTCCCATGTTCAAAGCATCCGAGACGATAACTCCGTCAAATCCCATTTCTTCTCTTAATATATCCGTGACAACAGCCTTTGACAGAGAGCACGGAGTGTTGTCGCCGGTAAGTGCAGGCACCGCCACATGATCCACCATTATCATCTCTGCGCCCGCCTCAATGGCTTTTCTGTAGATCTCAAATTCGCCTGCTTCCAGTTCGTCTCTGCTTATATTGCTGGCAGCCATTCCCTCCTCGGTATCTCCGTCGGAGCTTCCGATTCCCGGAAAATGCTTTATACATGAAGTCACATTTCCGTCGGTAAGGCCCTGCATCATCTGAAGCACATACTCTGTCACTTCTCCCGCTTCCGTTCCGTATGATCTGGTGGAGAGAAGATTGTTTTTGGATGTCCTAAGATCAGCAACCGGTGCAAAGTCCAGGTTAAAGCCAAGGGCGGTCATGTTTTCCGCGATCTTTAATCCTGTATTATATGCATTTGCCGGATCCCCCGTAGCGCCGATGTCCGCTGCAGATGGAAGTTTTTCGTATATTCCGCTGTTTGAAAGGCGACTGATATTTCCGCCTTCCTCGTCTATCGCAATAAACAACGGGTATCTGGAGTAGGATACGGTTGCGGAGATCATCTCCTTTACCTGATCCGCATCCTTTAAATTCTTTCCAAAGTATATAAAGCCACCCACAGCATATTTGGTCATTGCTTCCTTTGTGGAGTCACCTGCCTTTATGGCTGCGCTCACACCCGTGATATTCTCGGGTGTTACCACAAAAAGTCCTGCAACCTTATCCTCGATTGGCATTACATCAACTGCGGCGGATACAAGTTCATCCAGTTTTTCCTCGTAGGTGGGTTCCGGGATCAGGCTTTCAGGATCAAAATCCTCCATCTTTTCCTCGCCGGAAATCACAACGGCCACCTCGTCATCCTCGATTTCTTCGGTATTTCCGATGCCTGCTATATCAGGCAATGATATGGCGTCTCCTCCTATAAAAATATAGAGGACAAGTCCCACAACCGTTATTATCAAAGCTGTCAGGATACACAAAAAAGCAATGGCTCTGTTACGTGCTTTTTTTCTCTTCTTTGCCCTGGCGATCCTTCTCTTTTCGTCGTCCTTTGTCTGATTCTTTGCAATACTTTCCACATCTATATCATTGTCATAAAGACCTTTATTATCGTTATCCATAAATCTTCCCATTCCTTAACTGTTTTATACTAGTTCATTGTATCGCAAAAGCCTCTGTTTTTCCACAACAAATGAGCGGGTATCAATCACCTTTCGATCGACACCCGCTCCTAGACTGAAATACCCATTGGACCGTCCTCGCTTTCCTAGTCTATATGAAGAACCGTCCTATTAGACCCCTCTCCAAGAGGAATGCTTCTGGTTCTTTTTTTCTTTTTCTTTCTCCTTTTGTGTAATATCAATATAGCTTAAAAGCCTATTATTGTCAATATATTTTTATTTCGTACAGGCTTTTGTCAGAATACTGTCATGTTAAATAAATATTTATCAAACACAAAGACAGGCACCAATATGTGGTATCGGTACCTGCCTTCAGAATCATTATTTAGAAATAAAGTGATATGAAAAAAATCCGTATTTTTGCTTCCTCGCCCCGATTTCAGAAAAAATAGTAATAAATTCCCAGAAAAAAATTTCAAGTTTTCATCATACAAAGCAGCTCCGGTAAGCAATCAATATGATCAAAGCTTTGTCTCTACAAAGATATCGTAGATAGCCTTGATAGCTGTCTCAAAGTCCTCATTGGAAACACCGATGATGATATTAAGCTCACTGGAACCCTGATCGATCATGCGGACATTTACGTTTTTGTGGGCAAGTGCGGAGAAGATCCTGCCGGCTGTACCTCTTGTGGACTTCATACCGCGACCAACTACAGCGATAAGAGCAAGGTCTGCCTCGATCTCGATGGTGTCGGGCTTTGCAAGTCTGTGGATTCCCGCAACCACCTTTTGCTCCTTGTCGATAAACTCATCCTGGTGAACAAATACTGTGAGGGTATCGATTCCTGAGGGAACATGCTCAAAAGAGATTCCGTTCTCCTCAAAAGCCTGAAGAACTTTGCGTCCGAAACCGATCTCTGAGTTCATCATGTCTTTTTCTATATTTACTGCGCAGAAGCCCTTCTTTCCGGCGATTCCGGTGATAACATAATCTGACTTCTGGCATGTGCTTCCCACGATCCAGGTACCTCTGTCTTCAGGAGCATTTGTATTTTTAATATTGATGGGGATTCCCATCTGGCGAACAGGGAAAATAGCATCCTCGTGGAGTACTCCTGCACCCATGTATGAAAGCTCTCTGAGCTCTCTGTATGTGATAACATCGATTCCCTTGGGATTGTCGATGATCCTGGGATCAGCGATCAAAAATCCGGATACGTCTGTCCAGTTCTCATATACATCGGCCTTTACTGCCTTTGAAACGATGGATCCCGTAACATCTGAACCGCCTCTTGAAAATGTCTTTACAGAGCCGTCGGGAAGTGCACCGTAGAAACCGGGAATAACCGCATTTTCACATTTTGAAAGTCTCTCGGAGAGAACCTCATTGGTCTTTTCACCGTCGAAGTTTCCGTTTTCGTCAAAAAAGATAACTGTGGCGGAATCGATAAACTCGTATCCAAGGTAGTTTGCCATGATGATACCGTTTAAATATTCTCCGCGGCTTGCGGCATAATTGTTGCCGGCCTTAGCTTTGAAATTCTTTTCGATAGTTGCAAACTCATCCGACAGATCAAGGTCAAGTTTAAGACCTTTGATGATCTCATCATAGCGGGCTTTGATAGCTTCGAGAGCCTTTGAAAAATCTTTGTTGTTCTCGGCCAGGTCATAGCATGCATAAAGCATATCGGTAACCTTTGTGTCCTTTTTGTCGCGCTTTCCGGGAGCTGAGGGAACTACCCATCTTCTCTCGGGATCTGCCTTTATGATATCTCCGACTTTTTTAAACTGCTTTGCACTTGCCAGTGAACTTCCACCGAATTTTACTACTTTACTCATGTCAATTCTTTCTCCAAATCTATGATACAAATTTATTTTTTGAATGCCTTATCTGTAGATCCTGATCACATTTAAGACCGTGTCACCAAGCTTTTCAAGCTTTTCATAAACGTCTCTCTCTTTTGTGGGAGGAAGGAAGTAACCTGCGTCCTCTTTTCTGTCTGCGATTATCTCTTCGAAGTCCTCGAAAAGTTCCTCAAAATCTTCCTTTGCCGCAGAATCTATTCTCACAAAGAACTCTCTTTCAAGTTCCTTAACATCAGCAAGTTTTACATCCTCTGCGTCCCAGAAGCACATAACTGTCTTTCCAAGATGTCTTGCACAGTCGATGACGTCAGATACAACAGCTGAAGCTGTGGGAAGCTTACCTGCGCCGCGTCCGTAGTACATGGAGTCGCCAAGCATGTTACCCTTTACAAAAACAGCATTAAACACATCATTTACCATGGCAAGCGGATGCTCAAGATCGATAAAGAAAGGTGCTACCATAACTGCCACTTCCGAATCGGAAAGCTTCTCGCTGGTTCCGAGGAGCTTGATCTTAAAGCCTGCTGCCTTTGCATATTCAAAATCCGCTGAAGTGATCTTTGTGATTCCCTCTGTGTAAACCTTCTCGGAATCAACATTCTTTGTCATCATAAGGGATGATAAAATGGCGATCTTTCTGCGGGCATCATATCCCTCGATATCTGCTGTGGGATCCGCCTCAGCATATCCGTTTGCCTGAGCCTCTTTTAATACCTCATCAAAATCGGCACCCAGAGCGTCCATCTTTGTGAGCATGTAGTTTGTGGTACCGTTCAGGATACCTGTGATATTCTCGATCTCTTCTGCCGTAAGGGAATAGTTGATGGGACGGATAACCGGGATACCTCCGCCGACACTTGCCTCGAAGAGGTAATTGCACTGTTTGTCCTTTGCGATCTGCAAAAGCTCGGGACCGTGTTTTGCCACCAGCTCCTTGTTGGAAGTGCAGACGCTCTTTCCGGCAAGCAGACATTCCTTGGTAAATTTATAGGCTGCGCCCACGCCTCCCATGGTCTCACATACAATGGAAACCTCGGGATCGTTTAAAATGATGTTAAAATCGTGGATAACCTTGTCCTCATAGGGATCTCCGGGGAAATCTCTAAGGTCAAGGATGTATTTTACATTAAGTTCCGCAGCCGATTTCTTGTTGACTGTTTCCTTGTTTTCTTCGATAACCTCCACAACTCCGCTTCCTACGGTGCCGTAGCCTAATACTGCAACATTTATCATGTCTGTTCTCCTATTCTTTAGCTAATATCTTGACATGGTGCACTCCCTTTTGGGATTCCATGGTTTCGATCATATCCGATACATTTCCCGTGTTTTGCAGGATCTGAATGCTTATACTCAAAGACGCCACTCCGCTGATCGGAATACTTTGATGAATGGTCAGAATATTCGCCTTGTATGCGGCAACGATCTTTAACAGATCCGACAAAAGTCCGGGTTCATCATCCATCTGCAATGTTAGTGTCACCGTGGTACCCTGCAATGAATCATGGAACTGAAAGATGTCATCCTTGTATTTGTAAAAGGAACTTCGACTTATCCCCACCGCATCAACGGCTTCCTGGATGGTCTCCACCTTTTCGGATTCAATGAGTTTTTTTGCCTCCACAACCTTGAGGAGTACTTCCGGAACAGCTTTCTGTCTTACAACAAAATAATTGGTAGCCTCTGCCATAAAAACCTCTGTACTCTGAATACATTTTAAGTTCTTTTGGGACGGACACATGTGCGTCACTGAAAGATATGTTAACACAGTAAAGTGTCGAAGGCAAGGGAATAAATGTCACATTTTAATAATTTTTATAAAATATCTTGTGCAAATCTGCCAAAGTACCGCCAAGACTACCGCCTTAGCAGTCACTAAACAGATGTCCGAGGAAGCTCAGCAGCCACTTGACTCCTTGCCACCAAAAACGGGATGCCCCCAAAAAGGGCATCCCGTTATAAGCATATGCAAATATATTCATTAGATGAGAGGATATTTCTCTGTAAGTCCTTTGATGATCTCTCTTGCCTCTGCGATTTTCTCTCCACGGCTTGTGATCACAAGGGCGATTGCCTCAGCGATCTTGTCCATGTCCTCAGTGTTAAGACCTCTGCTTGTAACGGCAGGTGTTCCGAGACGGATACCGCTTGTAACGAAGGGAGACTTGGGATCGTTGGGAATGGTGTTCTTGTTGGCTGTGATATGAGCCTCATCAAGCCACTTCTCCACTTCCTTACCTGTAAGGTCGAAGTTTGTAAGATCCACTAACATCAGATGATTGTCAGTACCGTCTGATACGATCTTGATACCACGATCTTTAAGGCCCTTGCAGAGTGCCTGAGCGTTATCGATGATACCCTTCTGATATACCTTGAACTCATCTGACAAAGCTTCTTTGAAACATACAGCCTTTGCTGCGATAACATGCATAAGAGGACCTCCCTGGATTCCGGGGAAGATAGCCTTGTTAAGTTTGTATTTCTCAGCTGCCTCATTGCTAGCAAGGATAAGACCGCCTCTGGGTCCGCGGAGTGTCTTGTGAGTTGTGGTTGTCACAATATCAGCGTAAGGAACAGGGCTTGGATGAAGTCCTGCTGCTACAAGTCCTGCGATATGAGCCATATCCACCATGAGAACTGCACCTACTTCATCAGCAACCTCTCTGAATTTCTTGAAATCGATGGTTCTGGCATAAGCGCTGGCACCTGCAATGATCATCTTGGGCTTTGACTCTACAGCCAGTCTTCTAAGTTCATCATAATCGATGAATCCCTCATCGTTAACTCCGTAAGGAACTATATTGAAGTAAGAACCGGAAATATTAGCCGGTGATCCGTGTGTAAGGTGTCCGCCGTGATCAAGGTTCATTCCCATAATGGTGTCACCGGGTTTACATACGGCAAATTCAACTGCAAGGTTTGCCTGCGCTCCGGAATGTGGCTGAACGTTTGCATATTCGCAGCCAAAGAGCTCTTTTGCTCTGTCGATGGCAAGGTTTTCGACAACATCAACGCACTGGCATCCGCCGTAATATCTCTTTCCGGGATATCCTTCCGCATATTTGTTTGTAAGGGGGCTTCCCATTGCAGCCATAACTGCCTTTGAAACCCAGTTCTCAGATGCGATCAGCTCAATATGGCTGTTCTGACGGTTTTCCTCGTCGACGATGGCCTGTGCGATCTCAGGATCAACGTTTCTTACTTCGTCTAATGAATACATAAAATTTCCTCCTACCTTATTGCTTTGTTAAATTAAAGCGTTAAAACAATTGTGGAAAGTATATCATGAAATAAATTTATTTTCAACTTATAAATCAGATGGTATACTATAAAAAGATTATCAATTTATGGAAACGGAGTTACAAAATGTTTCATATCATCATAAACCCTTCCGCCAGATCGGGTCGAGGCCTGAAAATATGGAGGGATCAGATTGAGCCTGAGCTTATCAAAAAGAATGTTTTATACAAAGCTTATTTTAGTCAGTAGCCCGGAGACGTAACATATTACGCAAAAGTTCTCGTGGAGGAAGCAAACGGCGAACCCTTGAACATCATAATCCTGGGCGGTGACGGAACGGTGAATGAACTGTTTCAGGGTTTATGTACCATGGGTCTTCCCCAGAATGTAAATATCGGATTCATACCCACCGGTTCCTCAAACGACCTGGTAAGAGATATGAATCTTCCCAAAAATCCCGTGGATGTACTGAATGTGATCCTGGAATGTAAAAAGCCTTCTTTTATGGATCTTGGAAAAGTGACATATGATGACGATCAGACAGTCAGATATTTTTCTGTCAGCATGGGTATAGGATTTGATGCCGCTGTATGCGAGGAAGCCATGCAGTCTAAATTTAAAAAGACATTGAACAAATTCGGTCTGGGCAAACTTACATACTTAGGGATAGCTTTGAAACAGCTTGTTACCGCCACCGGTGCCGGCTGTACCCTTACTATAGATGACAATGATCCCATTAATATCCATCGAGTATTGTTTGTCACTGTTATGAACCATCGTTTTGAGGGAGGCGGATTCATGTTCTGCCCCAGAGCAAAAGACAATGACGGCATCCTGGACATATGTGCCGTGGGCGACCTGTCATTCTTTAACATTTTGCTGGCGCTCCCTGCTGCCTACAAGGGAGAACATCTTAAATTCAAAGGCTCCACACCCTACAAGGCAAAAAAGGTACGCCTGGAGACAACTTCACCGCTGTGGCTTCACACGGATGGAGAAGTCGAGAGAAAGACCACATCCTGCACCGTGGAATGTCTCCACAATGCAGTTAAGATCTTCAGATAAATTTTAAAGTGTATCAAATGAAATTGAATATTTTTCTGGCCAATTCGTATCCGTCAACGGTTATGCGACGTCCTCCTCTTCCGGGGAGGTTGGTGGCCCTGCCCAAGAGACCATGGCGCAATTTTCTGTAGAGAGAATTATCTTTTTCTTTCATATATGCCCATAGGTCTTCTTTCTTTTTTAAGTTTTCATCATCTCCCGCCTTTGTCAAAAGAACGGAAGAAACCGTAGTTATGATCTCCAGATAATTGAACATGTACTGAGATTTTCTCTTGGCCTTTATAATCTCTGCCTTGTGTTCAGAGAAAAAGTCGTACATAAGCTTGTTTACCTTTATCTGCTGATCGATCCTGCCGATCATGACGGTCTCATTTACGGACTGATCCTGCCTTCCGATGTAATACCTGTAGAAATTCACATCCAGATAATACATTCCCTTTACATTCAGCATGGGTTCAAACACATAGATATTGTCCACATAAAAGGTGTGTTCCGGAAGCTTTATTCCACTGTCCTTTAACAGCTTCGTCCTGTAAATAACGGAATGCATCAGAATATAATGACCCTTTAAGAAATGTCTGCAATCTTCCCATGTAAAAAACTCTTCCACAGGCAGGGTCCTGCGATAATTAATGACTTTTTTACGCTTTTCCCCTTCTTTTTCATATACATAATTGCAGATAAGCATATCCAGGACCTTTTCGGAACCCGCAAACCTGCGCAGGGTCTCCAAAACCTTTTCATAGGCCTCTTCCTTCACCCAGTCATCGCTGTCAACAACCTTAAAAAAGAGTCCTGTTGCCTCCTTTATACCCGTATTTACGGCAGAACCGTGTCCTCCGTTTTCCTTGTGTATCGCTCTGCAGATAGTCGGATATTTTGACTCATATTCATCTGCGATGGATGCCGTATTGTCCTTAAAAGATCCGTCATCCACGATGAGTATCTCCACGTCCTCTCCGCCTTTTAACAATGAATCGATACATTTTCGCATATAACCTTCCGAATTATAGCAAGGTAATGCGATCGATAATAATTTCATTCACTTATCTCCCCGTTTCAAGCATCATTTTTGTAAGGTACCCTGGCCGCAGGCACCTCCTTTGATGCAGGTATTGTATGTATGGACTGATCGTCAAAGAATATCTGTGCTCCGAAAGCCTTAAGCACATCCTTTTTTTCGATGCCTCCAAGGAAAAATGACTCATCTATGCGCACATTCCAGCTTCTGAGTGTCCTGATGACTCTTTCATGTGCCGGAGCACTCCTGCTTGTGACAAGAGCGGTACGTATAGGGCTCTTCTCTCCCTCAAACCTGGCCTGGATTGCTGAAAGTTTCTTTAAAAACTTTGCAAAAGGTCCTTCACCAAGAGGATTCTGAGCATTTAATCTCTCGTTTTCTTCGAAGGCTTCCAGACCTTTTTCTTTGAATATTTTTTCCGAGTCATCATCAAAGATCACCGCGTCTCCGTCAAAGGCGATTCTGATCTGCTCCATACAATCTTTCGCACAATTTATCGCCATGTCCTCGTCAAACTTTGGCAGATTGTCTGTACAGATGATGCCCGCGGCAATCCCTGAGTCGATGGCAGCCTGCACATCATCCTCATATGCCGACAAAAAAAGATCCGTATGAAATGCTTCGAGATACGGTGCAAGACTTGCTCCTCCCGAAAGCACCGCTCTGGTTATATCAAGTCCGAAATGTCTGATGGAATTAAAAACCCGCAGAGATGTATCATTACTGTTGTGACTCATAATGATCACTTCCACCAGTTTCTCTCCTCCGGAAAGTTCATTTAAGCCAAGCAGTGATTTGACCAACGCAAATCCGGGACCCGGCTTTAACACTTCGTCCTCATGCTCATATTGATACTCTCTGTAGGCTTCGACCCCTTCGTTCTCAAAAATCTCATTGGCCTTCGTCATGTCAAACAGTGCTCTGGACGAGACACCGATCACCATGCAATTGTCAACTTTGTAAGCCATAGACTTCTCCTTTCCGCCTCGTCGGAAAGGAAACAGACTAGCCTCTAAGCCTTGAGCACTCGTATTTTTCCAACGTAAGCAAACAGTTTTTTAATGTCTGATATCTGGACTCTGTATCACCTTCGTCCACTTCCAGATCACAGGAAACAGCCATTGTGGTGATCATATCATCCGTTATCTTATGTTTCATGGATGCCAGAATGTTTAACTTTTCGCCATAAGTTGAAGCATCCAAAAATTCCACTACAGACTCATCCAGTTCAACTTCTTCAGGCTCTGCGTCTGTCTGAATCTCAAATCTGTATTCCTGAGTAACGTCAGGATATTTATCTTTATCAACGGGACTTGTAAACATTGAAATGGGTCTGGCATATACTTTGTGATCTCCATACAATGCTTCATATATGACCAGTTCTTCTCCGGTCTCACTGTGAGTTGCCACAGTCACTATCCTGTACAACTGTCCCTTAAAATGCTTATAGATCTCGTTCGGTTTTGGAATAAATGACATATTGAAAATCCTCTCTTTAAGTCAAAACATTTACTTTTGTAGTATAACCTAATTTCAGCCCTATGTCATTTATTATCCGCTTATCAAAAAATAAATTTATATTCAAAATCGCATCCCAGTTCTTCAAAGGCAAATCCTGACAAACCCTCTATCAGCTTTTGTCTGTTATCATCACTAAGGTCAGCGATCTTTTTGTTGTGAACAGAAAGAGTGTATACACAATAATCTTCATCATATACTTTATTTAGCATCACTCCGGAGTTCTCGTATCCCTCCTCCGAAAGATACTCCCTGACTTCCCTAACCATAGTTTTTTCCATTGCTGCCGTAAGTTGCTCTTCTTTATATGTAACTTTATTCTCATGGCTTTTGGCCGTTATAGAGATTGCGATTATTGCAATAAATACAAAGAAAATTGTAAAAACAATGTTTTCAAATATAAGTTTAAATCTCTTTCTCTCCATCTTTTTTTCCATAATTTGATCTCCCTTTCAATCTTCAAACCCTTTTTAGTTTCTCGTTCCATTTGATAAGTAGATAATAATTTATATCAAGTACCATTTCTTGGACTTTAAAGAATAATGCAAAAAAACTCCCGGATTTCTCCGGGAGTAACTTGTAAACCTTATTCAACCATATATTATATTCTTACCTCTGAACTCTGTTCATATATCCGTCCCAATTGGCGGTTACACTTTCTGCATTCAGGGCGATCCTGTACGAATCTGCGGAAAAACCCATCTCATCGGTGGATTCAACTATGAGCCTATACCCATTCTCCTCTTTTGTAACCTCCACCAGATATGCACCTTCAAGGTATTTTAACAGATTCTTCCATTCGTCTCCATCCACTGTTTCATCCGGCTTTTCATCGATCAGGACTCCGTCCGCATTGTAATATTTGTAGCCTTCTTTCTTGATATCCGTAACCTTTCCGTTCTCAAATAATAGCCGTGTGGTCTTTGCATATGAGTCCGTGAAATTTGCGTTCTGAGAGTTATTTGCCTTTATTATCAATGCCTCCAACACCAGTTCTATCCCGTCCTCTTTTTGCAAAAATTCGGTCATCACACAATCTTCAAAAGAAAACTTATCTATTTCATTCTTTGATACAAATGACAATTTAAATTACCTCACAAATCTTTATTCTATATCCGGTATACGTCACTATGGATTTCTGCTGGAATGGCATGAGAAGTATAACACCTGATACTTTGATGCGATATCGTCCATAAGTTCCAGAGCGCTTTCAACCTTGTCCTCATCCAGATTCACAAAAGGATCGTCGAAAATGATCATGGGCTTCTCACCCTTGTACATGGTGTCGATCAAAGCCATTCTGAAACAGATTCCCGCCAGATCCCTGTAGCCCTTGCTGAAGGACTTGGGATTTCGCTGCTGCCCGTGTTCACTTACTGTAAACTCTGTGTTTGCGTCAAACACATAATTGTCTCCGCTCTCGCCGGTGAGTTTCCTGTAGTACTGATTAAAGTTCTCTGCCACAGGTCCCACATATTTTGATGTAAATGAAACCTTTGCCTTCTCCAAAAAGTCCCTGGTCTTTACCAGCAGATCGTATTTTTCTTCGAGTTCGCTCAAGGTCTCCTTGTTGATACCCAGTTCTGCCTCCACATCCGCAAGCTCGTCCCTTTCCTCCAAAAGCCTGTTTATCCTGAGTTCATAATCACTGATGATGCGGCTAATCTCCTCAGCTTTCTGTTCACAGAGTTTAAGTTCCAGCGCAAAGTCGCCCTCGTTTCCCGTATCTCCATTTTCATCAGGCTCAAAGGACTTTATCTCATCCAGGTCTTCATCTTTTTCAAAGGCTTCCTTTTGATTTTTTGCAGTCTCGAATTCTTCTTTTTCTTCCTCGAGATTGGATATATTTTTTTCGATCTCAAAAAGAAGATCTCTGCAGTTTTCATCAAATTCAAAGCCGTACTTTTCCAGATATGAACCTATATCATCCCTCATGTATTCAAGGTCCTTTACCGCAGTTTCATAAACTGTTATCTTTTCGGATAACTGCACCTGCCTCTCTCCGTGTTTTTTTATGGAGTAGGCAAGTTCCATGGGGCGCAGATTCACATCGGTGAAGGTTTTGTAAATCGCAAAATATGCCCTGATCTCACCCTCAAGTCGCTTTATCTGTTCATGTATGGTATCTGAGCTCTGCTTTTCTTTTTTCTCCTTTAACTTCAGATAGTTTCT
>JAGDCK010000093.1 GCA_017958585.1 Lachnospiraceae bacterium | reverse complement strand
TACCAAATGCCAAATTGGTAAGTTCCTATATTATTGTTCCACAAGAGTGCGACCGAAAGGTCGCACTCTTTTTGGTTTGGTTTAAATAAAATAGGTCAATCTTCCCAATAAACTCTTTAAATTTACGCTAAACATGGTATAATTTAGAGGTCTGTTTAATGAAAAAACATGACGAATTTAATTTATTGGAGGATATTTGTAATATGAATAACGAGGAATTCAAACCGTACATTCCGGCTGACAAGATCACACCGGAATTTACAGTCACATCCGTGATAATGGGTGTACTCCTTGCAATAATCTTTGGTGCAGCAAATGCTTACCTGGGACTTAGAGTGGGAATGACTGTTTCCGCATCAATCCCTGCGGCAGTAATTTCCATGGCTGTTATCAGAGTGATAATGAAAAAGGATTCAATCCTTGAGAGCAATATGGTTCAGACCATAGGCTCAGCCGGTGAATCTCTGGCTGCGGGTGCTATCTTTACAATGCCTGCTCTTTTCCTTTGGGCAAAGGAAGGCGTGATGGAAGCTCCTAACCTTTTGGAGATCACTGTTATCGCTCTTTGCGGCGGACTTTTGGGAGTATTTTTCATGGTTCCACTCAGAAATGCTCTTATCGTAAAAGAGCACGGCGTACTGCCTTATCCCGAAGGTACAGCCTGTGCAGAGGTACTTCTTGCAGGTGAAGAGGGCGGAGCAAGTGCAAAATCCGTTTTCGCAGGTATGGGTATCGCAGCAGTATTTAAGTTTTTGGTGGACGGTCTCGGCGTTGTGGGCGGCGTTATCACAGCTCCCATAAAGGCATTAAAGACCGAGCTTTCAGCTGAGGTTTATCCCGCACTTGTGGGTGTAGGATATATCTGCGGTCCCAAGATCGCAGGCTATATGTTTGCCGGTGGTGTACTTGGATGGTTTGTTCTCATTCCTTTGATCGCCATGTTTGGAGGAGATACAGTTTTGTATCCCGCATCTGTTTCCGTTGCAGAGCTTTTTGCTGACGGAGGAGCAGCTGCAATCTGGAGCAAGTATATCAGATATATCGGCGCAGGAGCAGTTGCTGCAGGCGGAATCATAAGCCTTGTAAAGACATTTCCTCTTATCATCCGTACCTTCACGGATGCCATGAAGGGACTTAAAGGTTCAAAGGCTACTGACGATGTACGTACTTCAAAGGATCTTTCCATGAAGTTTATCGGAATCGGTGTGATCGTGATGATCCTGGTACTCTGGGCTCTTCCTCAGATTCCCGTTTCACTTGTTGGAGCAATTTTTATCATAGTGTTTGGTTTCTTCTTTGCAACCGTATCATCCAGAATGGTGGGACTTGTAGGAAGTTCAAACAACCCTGTTTCAGGTATGGCAATTGCCACGCTTCTCATTGCAACCGCACTTCTCAAGGTTACGGGAGATAACGGTGCACATGGTATGCAGGGCGCTATTGCCATCGGTTCCATAATCTGTATCATCGCTGCCATGGCAGGTGATACTTCACAGGATTTGAAGACAGGTTACATACTCGGTGCCACACCCAAAAAACAGCAGATCGGCGAGATCGTTGGAACCATTGTTGCCGCGCTTGTTATCGGAGGAGTATTGGTGCTTCTCGACAATGCATGGGGATTTGGTACAGAGGAACTTGCAGCTCCTCAGGCAACTCTCATGAAGATGATCGTTGAAGGCGTAATGGACGGTAACCTCCCCTGGGCACTTGTATTTACCGGCGCGTTTATCGCAATCGCAGTGGAAATCATCGGTGTGTCATCACTTCCCGTTGCTATCGGTCTCTACCTTCCTCTTGAACTCAGTTCAACCATCCTGCTTGGCGGTCTGATCCGTCTTGCATATGACAAAAAGATGGCAAAGAAGGATGAAAAAGAGGACAACGAGGCAGGAAGCGGAATTCTCTTCTGCTCGGGAATGATCGCAGGAGAAGGTCTTGTGGGAATCATCCTTGCAATCGTTGCCGCACTTGGAGGAAGCGCTGCACTTAATATTTCAGACAAGTTTACAACAGGAACTGTAGGCGGCGTGATCGTTCTGATCCTCATGATGGTTGCGGTATGGTTCTATGCAAATAAAAAGGATTCAAAACAGTCAAAATAAGGGCTTTATTATGAATAAAAAAAGCGAAACAGTTTCAGCAAATTTCCTGGATTTTAAGCCTGTGCCTAATAGTACAAAACAGGTAAATGTGACTGAAAAAGGCGAAGTGATAATCCTTCAGGAGAATAAGGGTCTGTTTAATTTCATGGCTCAAAAACTCCTGAAAAAACCCAAAATATCTCAGATACATCTGGATACCATGGGAAACTATATATGGCCTCTTATGGACGGAAAGATGACTGTGGGAGACATAGCGGGAAAGGTAAAAGAACACTTTGGCGACGATGCTGAGCCTCTGTATGAGAGACTTATTAAATATCTTAAAACTCTTGAAAGTTACGGGTTTATGGAAATACAGGAATAAAACAAAATAATTACTTTTGGATGTCTGTGACGATGCTTATCATTGTCACAGACATTTTATTTTTTCTGTAAAAATGTATGGAAATCAAAAAAAAAATAAATTGAAAACCGTTTATTTCTATGATATATATAAATTATGAAAGAAAACTATGATTTCGAAGGG
>JAGDCK010000092.1 GCA_017958585.1 Lachnospiraceae bacterium | reverse complement strand
TAAAAAGCGCTCCGCTATGGATGCGCACTCTGCGCACATCGCACTTCGTGCGAGAGTATCATGTTGACTGTCGTCAACCGCGCTCGGCGCGAGCATGTCGCAAGCGACATGCTTTCTTGTGGTTTGTTTATTTTTGTACAGAGAACAACATTATGCAAAAACTCACATTCTTGGCAATTTTGGAATAAAAATTTGTGCATTATAATAAATTCAGAATTTGTTAAGAGAATTTTATTTGGGAGTTTGTGGATATGGCTAAGGCAGCAGTAAAAAAACAAAAACGTTCAAGCATAAAAAAAGCCGGAAGAAAGAAGAATCTTTTATTGTTATCAATGGTTGCACCCGGTGCGATCTGGCTTTTATTGTTAAGATATTTACCAATACCCGGTCTGATAATCGCTTTTCAGAATTATAAATTGGGTCAGAAGTCATTGGTTCAGAACATTCTGCACAGTCCCTTTGTCGGATTAGACAATTTTAAATTCATGTTTACAACATCCGACACCTGGGTATTTGTCAGAAACACCATCGGATATAATGTGATTTTCATTTTGCTGGGACTTGTTTTATCAGTTACATTCGCGATCATGCTGAATGAGATCACAAGCAAGTTCGCGGCAAAGAGTTATCAGACAATGATGTTCTTCCCCTACTTCATGAGCTGGGTTGTTGCAAGTTACTTTTTAAATGCATTCCTGGATCCTACAAGAGGACTTATCCCCGAACTTCAAAAGAGTATGGGATGGGCGGTCACAGACTTTTACAACGACTGTAAGCCCTGGCCGTTTTTGCTGATTCTCTGTAATGTATGGAAACAGACAGGATACTCAACGATCCTGTATCTTGCAGCCATCACCGGTATCGATGCTTCACAGTATGAGGCCGCTGAGATCGACGGAGCCACCAAATGGCAACAGATCAAATATGTTACCATTCCTCACTTAAAGACAATGATCATAATCCTGTTCATAATGAACGTAGGTAAGATCTTTAACTCGGACTTTGGTCTGTTCTTCACAGTACCTAATCAGTCCGGCGCCCTCATTCCGGTTACACAGACCATCGATACCTACGTATATCGTGGAATGATGAGTATGTCGTACGGTATGACAACAGCGGCAGGCTTTGTACAGAACCTGGTAGGATTTATCTGCATCATGGTCGCAAATACCATTGTGCGTAAGGTTGAACCTGACAGTGCATTGTTCTAATTTCAGGAATCTACTTTGAGAAAGAGGAAATAAATCATGGTAAAAGAAAACAAGAGAAGAATAAATGCAGTCAGCGTGCCAACAGAGATATTGATCCATATCGCTATGATCCTGTTTTGTGCACTTTGTATCGTGCCTTTTATTCTGGTTATCATAATATCATTTACATCGGGAGAGAGTATCACGGAAAAAGGTTATTCCTTCTTCCCCAACTCCTGGTCACTGGAATCTTATAAATATGCTTTCGAAATGGGATATGTCCTTTGGAGATCATATTTTAACAGCTTCTTTATCACAGCCGTAGGAACCGTTGCCAGCGTTTTGGTCTGTGCACTTTACTCCTACAGCCTTTCAAGAAAAGACTTTAAGTACAGAAACTTCTTTACATTCTTCAGTTTCTTTACAATGCTTTTCGGAGGCGGACTTGTTCCTACATTTGTGGTTACAAAACAGGTTCTCGGACTTCATGACAGTTATGCGGCGGTAATAATCCCGCTTTTGGTAAATCCGTTTAACTTTATCGTTATGAGAACATTTTTCCAGACATCAGTTCCGGATGAGCTTATCGAAGCAGCAGCAATTGACGGAAGCGGAGAGTACAACACACTTTTCAAGATCGTATTCCCCGTTGCAAAACCCGGAATAGCCACCATCGCACTCCTTAATGCCATCGCATACTGGAATGAGTGGTTCATCCCCATGCTGTACCTTAGAAATGATGTTAAGCATATGCCCTTACAGCACTTGCTCGTAAGTATGCAGCGTGACGTTGAATTCCTCGCAAAGAATGCGGCCATGATGGGAGCCGAGGCATCAAAAGCTATGCAGGGAACATCAACCCAGGCACTTCGAATGGTGCTGGTAGTTTTAGCGGTAGTTCCTATCGCATGTGCATATCCTTTCTTCCAGAGATATATCGTAGCAGGTCTTACGATCGGATCCGTGAAAGGTTAAACTGTATGGGACAGCCGGCATGGTGCCCGCTGTTTACATAAAAAATCAATATAATGGGAGGTTTCAAAATGAAACAGAAAAAGTTATTGGCACTTCTTCTTTCCGCAGCAATGGTAACAACAATGTTTGCCGGATGTGGCGCTAAAGAAGAGACAGCAGCTCCTGCAGCAGATACTGCAACTGAGACAGCAGAAGCTACTGATGATGCAGCAGAGACAGCAGCTCCTGAAGAGAACAAGTTTGCAGATCATGTAACACTTAAGTGGTATCTCCACGGATCAAACGTTTCTGATGATTCAGCAGTTCTTGAGAAAGTAAATGAGTACCTTAACGAGAAGATCAATGCAGACCTTCAGCCTATCTGGGGTACATGGGGCGACTTCGATGAGGGCGCTACCCTTGCTATCAACGGTGGTGATGATGTAGATATCTACTTCACATGCTCATGGTCAGCAGATGAGTACAACAAATACGCTAAGCAGGGTGCTTGGGTAAGACTTGACGATCCTTCAAACAACCTTATCGACCAGTACGGTTCAGATGTTTGGGCAGCACTTCCTCAGGTACTTAAAGATGGTGCCGTTACAGACGGTGCAGCAGGTACAGGTGTTTACGCTGTTCCCGGATTCAAGGATTTCGGAACACAGAACACATGGGATGTTAACGTTACTCTTCTTGAGGAGTTAGGTTACACACTTGCAGATGTTGAGTCAAGAGACTTCTACAGCTTCGGCGATCTCCTCGCAGCAGCTAAGGAAGCTAAGGGCGATGACTTCTATCCTCTCGTAATCGAGGGAGCAGTTCTTGAGAGAATGGTTACAAACTCAATCATCGTTAACGGTGATACAGCAGGCGTTCTTTCATACTACCTTGATCCTAAGGATGTTTCAAACGACATCGGAAGCAAGGTTGTAAACAAGTTCGGTACAGACGAGTACGCAAAGTTCGCTAACCAGGTTCGTGAGTACTATCTTGCAGGATACATTGATCCCGCACTTGCTAACGGCGGTACAGCAAACGATACACTCGTAGCTCAGCAGAACGCTGCTAACTACCTCATCGGTACACAGTCATATGCACTTGGATATGAGTACACTACATCTGCAGCAAGAGGAATCCACGTAGAGTATGTTCCTTGCACAGATCCTTATGTAGACAAGACAGCTACACAGGGTGCTATGATGGCTATCTCAACAGCTTCAAAGAATCCTGAGAGAGCAATGGCATTCCTTAACCTCCTCAACACAGATCCTTACCTCATGATGCTCCTTGAGTATGGTGTTGAAGGTACACACTACACACTTGATGACAACGGACTTGTAGTATTCAACGATGACGCTCGTGCAACATACAGCCCTTGGAGAAATGGTATGGGTAACATCACACTTCTTACTCCTACCGCTGAGGAGGGAGCTGACTTCTTCACAGATACATTCGTTCCTTACTACACAAATGCAAAGGCAATCCCTGCATTCGGATATTCATTCGTACCTACAAGCGTAGAGAACGAGCTCGCATCACTTGCTAACGTTCAGGCTCAGTACGCACTCTCAATCGACTGCGGTTCTGTAGATCCTGCAACAGCACTTCCTGAGTTCCTTGAGAAGCTTGATGCTAACGGAATCCAGACTGTAGTTGATGAAGCTAATGCTCAGCTTGATGCATACTTTGCAGCAAACTAATCTTACAGACAAAAAGATTTAGATAATAAAAACGAAAGGGCCTCACCGGAATCGGTGAGGCTCTTTTCTTTGCTTTATAGGAAATTCCTCCGAATTTCCTATAAAGTAAAAAGCGCTCCGCTAAGGATGCGCGCTCGGCGCGTAGAATCTCGCAAGCGAGATTCTTTTTTATAGGACACCGAAAAGTTTTGACCTTAGGTGTCAGCGAATAGGAGAAAATCTGCTTGACAATAGTACAAAAGAACTAGTATTTGTCTAAAGAACACAAAAAACGTTTTGGAAATTTAAAAACTGTCCACCAAAAACTG
>JAGDCK010000091.1 GCA_017958585.1 Lachnospiraceae bacterium | reverse complement strand
ATGAATGGATAAAACTTGAATCCAAGCCGCATTTTACTTACTGGGATTATGATGGTTATCATGTTGGTATTTTCCGTTGTAAGTGCAAAAAATGCGGGAAAATAAAGAACAAATTAATTTGAAATGTAATGACTTGTGTGGTATAATGTAATTACAAAACCTATAATGAGGTGATTACATGAAAGACAAGTTATTGCAGATTCGGGTTGATAAGGACTTCCTTTCCAAACTTGAGTATCTGCGAAAAATCAATGGGTTCAAATCCATTGCGGAAACTGTTAGAAAAATCGTTGAAAAAGAGGTTAGGAAGGAGAAAGAAGATGATTCTGATTAACATGGAGATGCCAGAAAAATGCGGTCTATGTCCACTATTCCACGCAGAACATCCGATGCACTGCCAAGGTGTTAAAGCGGATCGTAAAAAGAAAATCGTTGCACCGTATGGACAACCAAGACCCGATTGGTGTCCACTGCACGAAGTTGATGATATGCCAACGGTATTCCAGACGATGAATCAGCAAGAACACAAGTCTTTGGTTGAGTGGAAAGAGGATTTCAAAGGTTTTGTGGAGTGTCTTGATATACCGAGAGATGACTACAAGGGAATTATGGCGTACATCGATGAAGTGCCATCTGCAGAAAGAACAGGTATATTACAACTATGTCAGCCTGTTGGCATAGGGATAATGCGGTGGAAATGCTCTGTGTGTGGGGAAGTCTATGAAAAGCCAGTAAATTACTGTAGTCACTGCGGATTCAAACTAATACGGCAGAGATAGGACGATGACGGAACGGTGGAGGATGTAGTGATTCTCTATGCGAACTAATCAAAAGGGTCAACAGATGGAAATTGATATGAAAATAGACCATAGAGATATAAAGGTCATAAAAAAAACCCAACCTACATCTCATTCGAGGTTTCATTGGTTCAACGCCATTATAACACTAAATGATTAAAAGGGTAAGGCTGACATATACCGAATGTAGTTGGGCGGCGTTATGGTGACTGATAGTGGAAGGGTTCAAGTCCCTTGCCGTCCACCACGCTAATATATGCCGGTAACTATCTAAAAGGGCAAGGTGATGATTAAAATGGACATTGATTTAAGCACAAAGGAAGAAGTCGAACTTAGGTTTAATCAGTTGTGTGCTTGTTTCGCAATACTGGTAAGAGATAAGACAGAGCCACAGGATGTGTATTTAGAATTGTTCTATGTGGCAAATGCGCTCAAAGAAAAGTATTGCTAACTTAAAGGGCAATTTAAGTTACAAAATTTAAGAATTGATTTAGACTAGCATATATGGTAAGATAACATCAACCAAAAAAAGGAGTCACACTCCTATCGGTCAAAAAAGGAAAGTGTGACTCCATACCATGTAGGTATGGTCATATCTTACCATGCCTGCTTTGCATTTGTCAAAGGAGGATTTTTTATGTCTAAAATCGATTTAAGAACCGAGTTTATCCAGCTTGTCAATGAATCTCTGATCACCATTTATTCAGCAGAAGAAACAGAAACTATCTCCGGAATCATCACCAAGGCCTTGAACAATTATGAGCTGACCGAGAGGAGCACCGACCTGGTTATCTATGACGATGAGAACACCAGGCTGCTTAAAAGGTATTGTGCTTGTCTTCTGATTGACGGCAAGTCAAAGAAGACTGTGGAAGCGTACCGGCTCACGATCGTGAAGCTGGCGGAATGCGTTCAGAAGAATTACACCGACATGGATGCATATGATATCCGGTACTTCCTGGCATGCGAGAAGGACAGAGGCAACTCTGACCGGACGCTTGAGAACAAGCGGGCGAACTTATCCGCATTCTTCCAGTGGATGACCCTGGAGGAGCTGATCAATAAGAATCCCTGCTTCAAGATCAAGCCGATCAAGTGCGCAGAGAAGGTCCGGACAGCGTTCTCTCAGGTCGAGATTGACCAGCTGCGCTCAGCATGTAAGAATCTGAAGGAGCGGGCGATCATAGAGTTCCTGCTGGCTTCCGGAGTGAGAGTATCTGAGTTATGCCAGATGACACTGGCAGATATTAGCTTCGATAATCTGTCCGTCCATGTGGTCCATGGCAAGGGAGCAAAGGAAAGAGTCACATACATCGATGACCTGGCTAAGACACACCTGCAGAAGTATCTTCTGGCAAGATCAGAAGACGGTGTCTGCTTATTCTATAACCGTCACCACCAGCAGATCAATCCGGGAGGAATCCGCTCCATTCTGAAGACAATCGAAAAAAGGTCAGGTGTATCAAATGTTCACCCTCATCGCTTCCGGAGGACTTTCGCCACGAACCTGTCCAAGAGAGGGATGGATATCCAGGAGATCCGAAAGCTACTCGGTCACAGCAATATCAATACGACCCTGGAGTACATCTATACGGATGACTCCAAGATTCATGCATTATATAAACAATATACAGCTTAACATGGAGACCTTCGGGTCTCCTTTTTAGTGGAGGGAATATGGACAAGTTAATCAGAAGCCTTCTGGCCTCCATAAAGCAAGCAAACAAAAAGAAGACATCAGCCTATGACACGACAGCCCAGGTCCTCCGGATCGAGGGAAATACTGCCTGGGTACACATCCCCGGAGGCGTGGATGAGACGCCGGTAAAGCTGACGGTCAATGCGGAGCCGGGGGATACTGTCCAGCTGAGAGTCGGAGGAGGGACGGCCTGGATCACAGGAAACGCAACAGCTCCACCGACAGACGACAAGGTTGCCAAGGTAGCCAACAGGACGGCTAATGCTGCCAATGTCCTGGCGGGCCTTGCCAAGGAGACTGCCGATCAGGCAGGGAAGACCGCAACGAACTATCTTTCGTGGTCGTCTCAATATGGCCTAATCGTTTCCGAGGACGCAACAGAAGATGTGGCAGAGATGACCGGCGGTAATGTCCGGCTCGGTTCTGATGGCCTTGGGGTTTACAAGGGCCAGACTCAGGTGGCGAAATTTGGCCAGACCGTGGAGATGTCCGCTCCGAATGGTTCCAAGTTAATCATCGGAGCGAATACGATCGGGATGTATTGGTCTGGAGGCACTAAGGTTTTTGAGGTCGATACCAGCCAGAGCGGTGGGAAAGTGTACCACCTTAATGACGGGATCATCTATGATGAGGGTGCTATCTTCAT
>JAGDCK010000090.1 GCA_017958585.1 Lachnospiraceae bacterium | reverse complement strand
CTGCGCGATGGTGCCTGTGCCGCTGTAAAGATCAAATACAACCTTGTCCTTTCCGCCCAGATCCCCTATGTATTCTCTGGCTGTGGAATACAGTACCTCAGCAGAATATGAATTGGTCTGGAAAAATGAAAAGGTTGACACTTTGAAGTTAAGGCCCAGAAGTTCCTCGTTAAAAAACTCTCTTCCGTAGAGCACTCTTGTCTCATCAGCCTGAACCACATCAGCCACTGAGTCATTTAAAATATGCAGTATGCCCGCAAACTCGCCGACGATCTTTCCCTCTTTATAAAGGTCAAGGAGCATGTCTCTGTAGCCATCCACCAGTTCCCTGCACTTTTTATCATCCATCTGACTAGTGGTGACAAGAGCCACCAGAATCTCTCCGGTTTTGGATGCTTTTCTTACGAGGAGATGCCTTAAAAATCCCTCATGACTCATTCTGTGCAAAAATGTTACATTTCTGTCAGCAAAATAATCCAGAGTGGCTCTGATGATCATCCTGTAATCAGAATCAACGATCATGCAGTCATCCACGGTCACGATGTCATAGAAGCTTCCTCTCTTGTGCATACCAAGGGCCATGGGGCCGTCCTTGTATTCATCTCCGAAGGAAAATTCCATCTTGTTTCTGTATCCGTGAAAAACAGGGCTCTTCTTTATGCCCTCCCACGTCCAGGGGCCGTTTACGGAATTTTCTCCGATCACGCCGTTAAGCAGTTTATAGATCTGATCTTCTTTTAATTTCACCTGGGTATCATAGTCAAGGGATAAGTATGTACATCCCCCACAGACGCCAAAATGGGAACACGTAGGGCCGACTTCAGCAGGTGACCTTTCGATCACGCTCTTTAGTCGGCCTTCCGCCTTCCCTTTACGTACTTTGCTCACTATGAATTCTATCTTTTGACCGGGCAGTGCATTTTTGACAATTGCAACCTCCCCGTCAGCTTCCACATAAGCTTTGTCAGGGAATTCCACCCTTGTCACAATGCCTTCATATACCTGTCCTTTTTTCATCAAAAAACTCCAATCAAAGATTAATCCTCGAAGATATCGTTGTCATCATCCTCATCTTCGTAGTCATCGTCGTACTCATCATCCATATCCATCAGATAGTTGGGGCAAACATATTTATAAATGGCAAATGCCACTCCGCCCAAAACGGCCAGAACACCGATTACGATAAGTACTACAACCCAAGGTGAAACCTTCTTTTTCTCTTCCTTTTTACCTAAAAGGTCACTCAGTCTGTCAATATCCACCATCTCAAGAAATTTCTCAATTTTGTCCATGTCGATCCCCCTTGTTAATTGCCGATTTTTAGTTAATTTTAGAATATCACACCTTCTTTAATTTTGCAAAGGAAGCATACATAATCTTTGGACCCGCTTCGTCAAACATGATCTTTACTTTGTAGTCCCTTGGTTCCTTTGACATCTCTTCCACGGTGCCCACGCCAAACTTGATATGCTTTACCCTGTCGCCGATTTCGTAATCGGGCTTCTCGGCACTGTTTACCGCTCCGCCCTTTGACAGTCCCGCCAGATCATTTAATGAGTTTATGCCCTTTGCGATAAAAGGTTTGTCCTCATCCCTTGTCACTTTTTTCTTTAGCGTTGCCTTGGGCCTCGGATCAAAAACAGAAGGCTGGAAGCTCACGGGGTCATCGTAGGAATCAAATCTCCTGCTCTGGGGCAGTTTGTTGTCCAAAAGTTCCCCGGGAATCTCCTTTACAAATCTGCTGACTGCATAGTATTCTATTTGTCCCCTTACCATTCGTGCCTTTGCATGGGTAAGAGTAAGTTCCTTTTTGGCTCTGGTGATACCTACGTATGCCAGGCGCCTTTCTTCCTCCATATCCTCACTATCACCTGTAGTGAGGGTCATATATCCCGGGAAAACTCCGTCTTCCATTCCGGTCAGATATACGGATTCAAACTCAAGACCCTTAGCCGAGTGAATGGTCATAAGGAGCACTCTGTCATCATTTTCATCCACGCTGTCAATGTCAGCAACCAACGCCACGTCAGCAAGAAATGATGTGAGATCTGCCTCATCATTTTCCTCCTCAAACGCCTCCGCCTTTGAGATAAGTTCATCCACGTTCTCCATACGCTCTTCAAAGGATTCATCATAGGTTTCCTCAAGATAGCTCTCGTATCCTGTTTTTTCGATGACGGCTTTAATCAAATTCG
>JAGDCK010000089.1 GCA_017958585.1 Lachnospiraceae bacterium | reverse complement strand
GACTCTCCTTTTTGCCCAAAACCCTCCGGGACTGTTTTGCAGCTTTTCAAAAATTTACATGTCGCTCGCAAAATTTTCGTTTTTTACGCCGGTCGAATTAATAAATAATCCTCATTTCGCACCGGGGTGCATCAAAACGAAGCATTTTATGTAATGTGAATGAATTCGAACATTACACAAAAAAATCCCAATCCGTCACAGATGACGAATTGGGACGATTACTCGCGGTTCCACCCAAATTGCTGTTTCAAAGAGAAACAACCACTTTAAACGATTATCACGTAATCAACGTATCCGATTAAGGATCTCTCCGAGGTGGTCTTCACTGTAGGCTCTGCAAAGTCTCGCACCAAACGACTTCTCTCTGAAGCATCACAGACAGCTACTGTCCTCATCAACGATTTAATATTTTTAAACTAAACTTAAGTTTAATGTTTGGATTATTGTTTGTCAACATCTCCATCCAAAAACTTTTTAAGTTCACCCATACGGCTTCTTGCTTCCTCGAGACCGTATCTGTAATACTCATTAAGCCTGTCGGGGTTGCTTTCGCCGTTTTTAAAGTTCTTGCCATAAGTCCTGAAGACAAAGGCTTTTCCCTCTTTTTCCATATTTTCGATGACTTCCAGGGAGTCATTGTACCTTTTCCATCTGGTCTGAAGCATCTCCAGAAACTTTGGATATTTTCTGTACAAAACTTCCGTTATCCTCTGATCCAGAGCCTTTTTCTCGCTCTTTCTGTAGGAGGGATCGCGGGTAAGCACCGCCACTATCTTTTCCATTCCGTCCTCAAGAGCCTTCATAATGGGAATCGCATCCCTCATTCCGCCGTCCAGCATCGGCATGCCGTCGATCTCAGTAATCCTGGCGATTATGGGCATTGAGTTTGCAGCCTTCATGACACTGCTGAGTCTCTCCATGGACTCAAACTCGCTGAAATAATGTATTTCTCCGGTATTGCAATCCACAGTGCTTGTGATAAATCTACCGGGATATTTTTTGAAAGCATCAAAATCAAATTTTGACACTTCAGGAAGGATCACGTCAAAGAGGTAATCCATATCAAAAAAAGTACCCTTTTTGAAAAATACCTTGGGTCCGAGATATTGATATTCGTAAAGGCTGTCGATCATAGCCTTCCTGCAGATTCCATATTGATTGCTTATGTAATGCATGCCTGCAAAAGCTCCGGCAGACACGGCATAAACATTCGGAAACTGCATTTTTTCTTCCATCAGAGCATCCAGAACGCCGGCCGTAAAAATACTACGCATTGCGCCGCCTTCCAGAACCAATCCGGTGTTTTTCTCCATACAAACCTCACAACAAAAATTTGCGGTCTAAAGACCACTAAGTCAGTATACCATTTTCAGCCTCCAAATAAAAGGAATATATTATTTTTTCCTTTACGGGCATCTTTCTGATACTGCAAAGTGCTTCACTGTAATAGTCAAGCTGAACGGAATATCTCTCCCAGAGTCTGTCAAACCCGGAAACTGTGTCTGTCTTATAATCCATTAAAACGATATTACCGTCTTCCACGAAAAAGACGTCAATTATTCCCTGGATCAAAACCTTCTCATCTGCTGAAAACTCGCCTGAGAGCCTGTCCGCCGAGATTCCGTACACAAAGGGCTGTTCTCTGTAAAGGTCCCCTCTCTTTGAGGCCATCCACATGCGATAGGAGAGCTTTGTCTTAAAGAAATTGAGGACCTTGTCAGTATTTATAAGTCCTCTGTACTCCGAAGAAAGCTTTCCACTCTTTACATTCTCATCCAGAAACTCTTCCGTATTCTTTCTGATCAGGTTAATTGAATCACCACACAGTATCTGCAAGTATTCATCAAAGCTTGCCGGCAAAGTACCTTCAAAAGCAGGTCCAAGAACCCTGTCAAAGTCAATTATCTCCATGCATCTGTGATATGCGGAACCTCTTGTGGCTCCGTCAGCAGGCTCCTCTGCCTTTTTAAAACGGGGAACATATAGCGGCACATCCTCCGGCTCAAACATACTGTAAGCCTCCTCATCACTGACAGCCATAGATGCAATTTTTAATTCAGACACAGATGTTTTTGTATATAATTTTCTAAGATGTTCGTACGGATAAACGTATTCAAACCTTTTTGACAACAGCTGTAATTTATCCTCTTCATCCCTTGCCAAATCTACGTTTAGCTCTATTAACGCTTTAGCGTTTTCAAGCTGTGACGCAAAAAATTCATTTTTAAGTTCTTCATCTCCAAAAAACGAAGGACGGAATGAAATGTCTTTAATAAAGGGTGTTATTAAATCAAGATAACGTCTTGTTTTGATGAAATTACCGTATGCAAGTCTCTTTGGATTTTCCCTCTCACCGTAAGCCTCATCCACAATCTTGTCATATTCGGCGGTAGATATATTACCTGTAAGGATCAGTTTTTCCCTGGCTCTTGTCAAAGCCACGTAGAGTATCCTGATCTCCTCAGCCACATTTTCCTGCTTTATCTTTGCGGAAATGGCCATATGCCTGAGAGTGTTATTCTTTATCCTTTTCCCGGGATTAAAATACATGATTCCCAGACCCAGTTCACTGTCGCAGATAAGTTCTTCTTTTATGTCGCTTTCATTAAACTGCTTGTCCAGTGAAGCCACAAATACCACAGGAAATTCCAGTCCCTTACTCTTGTGAATGCTCATGATCCTGACCACATTTGCATTCTCATCGATCATCTGAGCCTCACCCTCATCGATGGAATAGGACTCTATCTGCTCAATGTATCGCACAAACTGAAATAGTCCGTACATGGAGGTCTTTTCAAAGGAAAGTGCCTTGGTAAAGAGCATTTCCACATTGCTCCTACGCTTCTCTCCGGCGGGAAGTGCGCTTACATAGTCAAGATAATCATGTTCCGCATTTATCTTTATCAAAAGCTCATGCACGGACATGGTCTTTGCCATCTGTCTGTATCTAGTGATCATATCCACAAAAGCCCTTGATTTATCTGTCAGTTCATCCTCTTTATCAGATGCACTCCTGTCGGTAACGGCTTTAAAGAGACGAGTTTTTTTATCATCTGCCCTAAGAAGTGCTATCTCCTCATCGCTAAAGCCTCCAAACACGGATCTCATCACCGCAAATACGGGGATATCCTGAAGGGGATTGTCCAACACTTTTAAGAGATTTATTAAAACCGTGATCTCTTTTGCGCCAAAATAACCCTTCTTTGACTCCGTATAGGCAGGTATGCCGTTTTTTTCAAGGACCTTCTTAAAAATATCCTCCCTGTCACGGCCGCTTCTAAAGAGGATCACAATATCGCTGTATTTTAAGGGTCTGAACTCCTTACTGTCCTTTATCTGCACCTGCATGGACTTCATGAGCTGCCCGATCTTTGTGGCAATAAGGGTGGCCTCCCTCTCCATTTTTTTGTTAAAATCAAGGCCGTCAGCACATGAAAACAGGATCTCGCTTGATTTATCCGGCGTGTATTCATAATAATCTGCGCCCACGTATAGAGCCGCTTTATCGTCATAGGCTAACTTCGAGGAATCCTCCTGCATTATCCTTTCAAAGAGGGAATTTACGCTTTTTATGACTTCCTCACGGCTTCTGAAATTATTTGACAGATCGATCCTGGTCTCGTCACAGCTTTCATCGCCGTATGTCCCGTATTTTTCAAGGAAAAGATCGGGCCTTGCCTGTCTGAATCTGTAAATACTCTGCTTGACATCACCCACGAGGAACCTGTTGTACGTACCGGGCTTATCTCCCGCCACGGCTGACAGGATATATTCCTGTACAAGGTTTGAGTCCTGATACTCATCGATCATGACTTCCCTGAAAAACTCCCTGTACTCCTTTGCCACATCACTTACAGTCATGTTTCCGTTTTCATCCGGGGTCATTAAGATTTTCAGAGCAAAATGCTCCATGTCGGAAAAATCTATTATCTTTCTCCTGCTTTTCTCATTGGCAACCCTTTCGTCAAAATCAAGGGTCATATCAACCAAAACATCCACCACCTCTGCGCACTCCGCAGCCTGCAAGTCTGCAAGATCAAATGGTGTGGCGAATATCTCGCCCATTATCTTTTTATTGATGATATCTTTCACACCGTTTCGGTAACCCTGCACCAGTTCCCTCTTCATGGGAGAAACGGAATCATCCTTTTTCCTCGGAAGACTTCCAAAGCTTATGGCGGAGACCTTCTCGTAAAGCTTTTCAAAAGTATCGGCCATAAGCGTCTTCTGTATGGCTTCGTACTCGCCATCCACCAACTCACCGTACATATAGGGTCCGTCGGGACTTTGAATGATTTCTATCATCTTTTCGTATTCGGCAACGCAGGACTCCAGGTACTTTATGATTAAATCCATCAAATAGTCTTTGCATGCCGAATCATCTCTGTAATCATTTTTCCTTTCAATAAGCCACTTATCCGGCCATGGCATGGATGAAGCAACGCTTGAAAGCTTGTCGATCATTGCCTTTAACTCTTTATCCCCGGTCTTTCTGCAGAAAAACTCAAGGCACTTTTTAAAGTCATCGCTGTCCTCTTTGTAATAATCCTCAAGGAGTTTTTCCATGACGTCCTCGCGGAGCATCTGCATCTCCGCTTCATCAGCCACACGAAAACCGGGCTCCAGGCCGATCTTGTTGAAATGGTTTTTTACTATAAAGAGCGAAAAGGAGTCGATGGTCGTTATCTGTGCATTGTAGATAAGGGAAAGCTGTCTCTGAAGATGAACGTTCTCCGGATCTTTTTCCAGCTCCTCATAAAGCCTTTTTTCTATCCTGGCTCTCATCTCCGCTGCCGCTGCCTTTGTGAAAGTAACCACCAGTATTCTGTCTATGTCGACAGGATCCGACTCATGGCAGACCATCCTGATTATCCTCTCTGTAAGCACAGCGGTCTTTCCGCTTCCCGCTGCGGCGGAAACCAATATGTTTTTACCGTGAATATCTATGCATTTTTGCTGATCAGGTGTAAACTTCATCAATCTCTTTCCTCATTTTGTCAAGAATATCTGCGTCATTCTCACAGTTCTCCACTTTAGAGCAGTCTCTGTACTCGTATCCCGGAATATTTTTGTCCATGGGGCAGGCACTTTTGAAAGCACAGTATTCGCAGGCAACCCTGCCCTGCTTTTTCTCGGAGGGAGAAATGGAAATATCTCCGTCCACAATGGATTTTCCAAGCCTTTTTATCACAAGATCCGTATATCCCGAGATCGCCAGCATATCCTCCGGACCTATAACATCCGATGTGGCCGCCAGGGAATGATCCTTGTTGTATTTTACGGGAATCACCGCAGATTCACCCTCTTCTGCCTTATCCAGGTGATACAGAACCTTGTCATCCCCGTTTACAAGACCTTTTGTGCGAAGGGCTTTTTGTATTTTTTCATTTATCTCTTCGTCAGTAAGAGCCTCGGCACTTGTAACCTGAGGATCATCCACTCGGTAATACAGCCATGCCGCCGGGACGACCTTTGCACCGGGATTTTCTTTTTCAAGCATTCCCGTTGCCGCCTTCATATACAGTACCAGCTGCAAAGAAAGGCCGTGATAGAGCGCAACCAGGTCAAAATCCTTGTTTCCGCTCTTGTAATCAAGGACCTTTACATAAATATGATCCTCATCCCTGCAGGTATCTATTCTGTCGATCTTTCCCTTAAGATACATTTTTTCCGTATCGGAAAGGGTCACATCGATCTTTGTAGGGTCATCGATCCTTCCAAATGATACTTCGTATCCCTTTGGCACAAAATCCCCTGCCGCAATCTGGTTCTGAAGTGTCATTACGCTCCTTGTCAGTATCCTTTTCATGCGAATTATGGCATAGGCATTCTGGGCGCTGGCATAGAAAACCGTGTTGTTATAATCAGCACAGAAATCGTCAACCGCTTTTGATACAGCCTCCTTCGCATAGGTCTCATCGAAATTAAGCCATGTCTTTCCATCTCTCTCGAGCCCGATTGAAAACATCTGCAAAACCCCGTGAAACACATTTCCAAGGTCAAGAGCATCAAATCCGTATTTTTCTCTCTCCTTTAAGCTGAGACCATACTCCAGAAAATGCATATATGCACAGGAAGCAAAGTTTTCAAGCCTGGTCACACTGTTTTCAAGACGAAGGCCGTAGAGAGCGGAGGCAACTGCCTTCGACAGGTTTTTCTTTTCATAGGAGGACAGAGCTGCCCTTGTGTATTCCTCCGACAGGTCACTTCCCTTGTACACGCTGTAGAGAACCTTAAAATCCTTTGTCTTTTCAGGGGTCATAAGCCCTGCAAAATACTCCCTGAGGCCTTCCGCAAGATACCTCTGACCCTGTTTTTTGTTTATGATACTCCCAAGGATGTCCCCGTTATCCTCAGAAATTCTGAGTTCAGGATACAGGCCGCACAGATTTTTTATAAGATATGACGGCGCCAGGCTTTTACCCTCACTGTTTACCCTGGAATATGACAAAAACAGTTTCCTCGATGGCTTGGTCATATTCATGTACAGATAAAGCCTCTGGATAAACATCTGCTGTCTGGGGGTGGGCGCAAGCTCCAGGTCGGAATCTCTTAAAAACTCCCTGTCCGCATCGGATATAAGACCGCCTGTGGTGATCCCCTTCGGAATATTTCCATCGTTTACACCCAGAAAAAACAGCACCTTTACATTGTTAAGTCGGCTTCTTTCCACATCACCCACAAGACATCTGTCCACATTCTGGGGGATGGTTCCCACGGTGATCTCCGCGATTCCCGCATCGATTATCTCCGAAAACTCCCTGAGACTTATGACCTCATCCTTTAAGAGCTCGTGGATCTGATCAAGCATCTCCATAACGACCCTGTAGATCTGGCTGTACTCCTTTGCCTTCACCGGATCCCCCGAAGCCTTAAAATCTTCGGAAAAAGCATTTAACTTCTCACCGGCACCGAGCTTAGTCAGAAAATCATACAGATTCTCCGTATATTCCGCTGCTGTTGCAGAAGGCTTTAAAGCCGCTCCTTCAAACAGATTGACGAACTTTTCCCTAGCCTCATTTATATAGGCCTTCTTTTCCTCGTCCTTAACATCCATGGTCTCGTAGGAGAAGACTTTTTTCCAGCTGCTTAATCCCCTTATGCCCGTTGCGATACAATAGTTTTCAAGTTCGTCCACGGTCTGAGTCTCAAAATCGCTCATTCCGCCCCTTAAAAAGCTAAAAACCGCCTCATAGGTAAAGTTATCAAGAAACAGGTTTATATACGCCTTAATAGTCTCAATCAAGGGGTTTAACCTTATGCCCCTCGTCCTGTCAATGTAAAAAGGGATATCCAAAAGTTCGAACCGGGTCTCGATGTAAGGAGCATAGTCTTCCAAAGATCCGCTCACCACAGCGATATCCCTGTAGGAGATACCCTCCTCCATGATAAGCTTTTTAATCTTTACGGCTGCTTTTCCCACTTCTTCCGCGGGATCTGTCTCCTCAAAGATCTGAATATCCTTTGGAATTTCCGCAAACCTCTTACTCTTTGATCTGAAGATGTTTTGCTCCAAAAATCCCAGTTCCTTTGAGTCTTTGAATCGATTAAAATCAGAATTGACAAAGACGTCGCTTCCTCTGTTTCCTCCCGCTTTCTGCAGGCATTTTTCCAGATCCGCCACTGTCTTTTTAGTCAGATAAAACAGATTGTGCTCCCCGTCAAGGACATAGGGGTCTTCTCCCATGCCGAGCGTCAGAGAGATCACCACCTCACTGCAGGTCATCATGAGCTCCGTCAAAACCCTGTACTGGATCGGTGTAAAGCCGGTAAAGCCGTCAAAGATGACCACGCTGTTTTTTAGGATCCCGGACTTTGATACGGCTCTTGTGAGGACATCCATCTTTTCCTCGGTGGTGATAAAAGAATCCCTTATATAATCTTTGAAGGCTCTGTATATAACCTTCAGATCCTTTAATTTGGCATTAAGAGCGTTTCTCCCTTTAGAATACTCGATCAGCCTGTCAACATCATCCACGCCGATGCCATATTGCATAAACTCCGAGAGGACGCTTTTTACCTCATGGATATAGCCCTGTTTTTTTATAAGGCCCTTAAGGGTCGGAAGCTCATCGGATACGGACAATGCCACCTTCTGAAGCACCAGACTCTTTCCGGTATCATCCAAAACAGGCGTATCCTCCCCGCCTACCTCCTCCAGAATTCTGTGCGAAAGTCGTCCGAAACTGAGGACATCGATATTCATTATACCGCTGCAGTCACTTTTTGAAACCAGATCTTTTTGTGTCTGCATGGTATATTGATCCGGCACGATAAAGAGAAAATTCCTTCCGGGTTCTCTCCCTGCTCTCTCCAATACTTCCCTGTATAATTGACTGCTTTTCCCCGAGCCGCTGGGCCCAAAATAAAATCTCAAACTCAACCCTTACTTCCCCCTAAAGGTTTATATCAAGTTCCACAGGACAATGATCGGATCCCATTATATTGCAATGGATCTTTGCATCCTCCATCTTTTCCTTTATGCGGTCAGATACCACAAAATAGTCTATACGCCATCCCGCATTGTTCTCCCTGGCATGGAACATATATGACCACCAGGAATATATATTTGCTTTTTCAGGATAAAAGAATCTGAAGCTGTCCACAAAGCCGTTTTCCAAAACCTTTGAAAAAGCAGCCCTCTCCTCGTCCGAAAAACCGGCGTTTTTGTGATTTGACGCAGGATTTTTCAGGTCGATCTCCTCATGGGCCACATTCAGATCCCCACAGTAGATAACGGGCTTTTTCTCATCAAGCCTCTTTATATAAGCAAGGAAATCCTCTTCCCACTTCATCCTGTAGGAGAGTCTTGCCAGTTCTCTCTGGGAGTTGGGGACGTAAACTGTCACAAAATAAAAATCCTCAAACTCTGCGGTGATCACCCTTCCCTCATGGTCGTGCTCGTCAACACCGATGCCATAGGTGACATTTATGGGCTCTCTCTTTGTAAAGATCGCCGTTCCGGAATATCCTTTTTGTCCGCATAATTCCAGTACTGGTGGTATCCCGGCAGGTCAAGTTCCACCTGACCCTCACTGCATTTCGTCTCCTGCAGGCAGAATATATCGGCATCCGCCTCTTTAAAATAATCTTCAAACCCTTTGCCAAGGCACGCTCTTAATCCGTTTACATTCCAGGAAATAAATCTCATCTTCTGCTTCCAAATCCTTTCATTACATATTCATATCAGCCATTCTGTTCCACAGCCTGTAATAGGAACCCTCTTTTTTCAAAAGTTCTTCGTGGGTTCCCTCCTCCTCGATGCCACTTTTTCCAAGGACTATGATCCTGTCGGCATCCTTTACGGTGGTCAGCCTGTG
>JAGDCK010000088.1 GCA_017958585.1 Lachnospiraceae bacterium | reverse complement strand
TGATGGTGGACATCTTCTGCTTGAAAGTGAATCTCGGGAAGATATGGAATGTGGAAATAACACTTATCAGATAATAGAAAAACGGAATGATATAAACAAGCATGTACAACGAACCATGCACATACTTGCCATTCTCATCAAAAGAGAACACATATCCCGTAACGGAATTGTGTAACATCATGATAATATAAGCAAGAGCAATAAGCTTGCTCAAAATATACATAAAATCAATGTGACGCTCTTTGTATCTGAGATAATACGCATATTCCACAAAGTAGACTCCAAAGACCATGGTCGAAATGAAATAGATCGTATTTATGAGCATCACTATCCAATAAGGGTAATCAAAAAATCTTTCTATGCTGAGAGCTGCCACGACATCAAGTCCGTCCGCAAGCATGGCCATAAATGTCAGCCTCTGAAAAAGCCTGTTGCCAAGAACCTGTGAACTGTATTGAAGTTTCAGGAAAATATACAGAACTGCCATAAAAAATGCGGCGGCAAGTTCATATTCATAAACATACGTCATAGGCTTTGCTCCTAAGCATTCTAAAAAAGTTTTGCAAAAGATAACTTACTGTTTTAAGACAAATGTTTTATAGTTTATTATATCATATTTACCAGATTTCTTCGAATGAAATGTTTAAATCCACAGGTTCTTTGATACCGTCCACTTTTCCCTTTTCGGAATACTGCCATACCTTGTATTCATAGGGATAATAGAAATTGGGATTGTAGTATGCAAACCACTTGTCATACTGCTCTAAGCGATCAAGCTCGAGCATGATGAGACTCATCTCCATATTGTGATATATCATGGGCTGATATCCCGCATTTTCTATCATCTCACAGAATTTGATCACAAGATCCGTTCTCTCTGTGGGGGTGAGCTTGTTCATTCTGGCAGTATCGTCGTTTATCTTTTCAACATCCACGACAACAGGGGCTGTAATGTCACATCCCTCCAAAAGGTCAAAAAGCATCTGTGCCTCTTCCTTAACCTCATCCTCATTTACCGCCTGTGTGAAAAAATACGCTCCCACATGGATCCCTGCGGCTGCGGCTTTCTTTGCATTATCCTTAAAAGTCTCATCCTCCACAAGTTTTCCCGAACCGTATCCGCGAAGTCCCGCTCTCAATATGGCAAATTCCACACCGTCTGCGGCTACCTTGTCCCACTCGATCTTGTCACCCTGAAACTTGGATACATCGATACCCTTGTGGGTTATAGTCTTTTCACCATCGGTATAACTATAGATACCATCCTCGGAGATCACCAGATTATCCTCAGTAAAGCCATTTTTCTTAAGGTCATCCCTAATGGGCAGAAAATAAAAGCTTCCGCTGCTTACAATCACGATATCATCCGGATAAAGAGGACGTAACGTCTCCACATAGGTATTACCCTCTTCAAGGCTTCCCTTTATGTCTGAGAGCACTTCCTGTCTGGCAAGTCGGGCAGCCTCATCCGCTTTTAAGATCGCCTCCTCATTAAGTCTTGCCTCCAGTTCGTCCATATCCTCCTGAGTGTAAGTAATCTCTTCGGCGCTTTTATTTCTCTCATCCAATAATTTCGTAAGGAAATTAAGTCCAAACCACGCAACCACGGTAAAGACTAAGAGGATCAGTATCACCTTTACGATCTGACCGCCAACGCCCCTGCTCTTTGGCTCCTCATCTCCCGTTTCAAGGTATTCCATATCATCAACAAGTTTCATATTTTTCTCCCTCTGAAAACGGCGAGGCCCTAAAGGTCTCGCCGCGTTTTTTATTCTTCGGATAAAGAATCTATATATTGCTGTGACCGCTTTGCTCTCTCGGTATCCGGGAACAATTCGATAACCTTTTCATAGGTTGCCTTGGCATTGGCA
Organism: Lachnospiraceae bacterium; assembly: GCA_017958585.1. Classification (GTDB taxonomy): domain Bacteria; phylum Bacillota; class Clostridia; order Lachnospirales; family Lachnospiraceae; genus RGIG10340. The sequence continues at coordinate 2,429 of JAGDCK010000088.1, read as the reverse complement.
TTGTCACCGTTTTTCCTGTAAGCATTTCCGAGATTGTAAAGGGCTTCGATATTGTTGGCATCATAGTAAAATGCCTTGGTCAAAAACTGTATGGCACTCAGGTAATCCTCGCTTTGATAAGCGGATATACCGTCGTTGTAAAAGCCCTGTCCGATCTCCGGTCCGATCGTGTTAAACAACGCATTGTACAGACCTCTGAAGCTCTCCGAAGCCTCATCGATATTAACCGCGGAAGCAATGGCCTCCAGTGAAGCAGCCGTGCTCTCCTGATCCTTTGTCTCAATATAATCAGAAGCCACATCCAGTAATGCATCTATATTTGCAAGGGTACCGTCCTCCCCCACAACCGCCTGTAAATCTCCCTCAAGCAGATCGTAATCGCTTTGAATGCTCTCAAGACGAGCCTGAAGTTCCTGAACCTTTGCGGTTTCTGCAGCCAGATTGTCACTGATCACGGCAGCCTCGTTTGCGGCATCTTCCTTTGCCCTTGAAACCGCTGAGGGCACCACCAGAAAATACATGACCGCAAGACCGATGATGAATCCCACAAAGATATTCACCAATGTGCCGGCACCGCTGTTTTTGGGTTCCTTCACATTTACGGGCTGGATTATTACTTCGTTTCCGCTCTCATATCTGACAGCCTCATCTTTTTTCTTTTTCGGAGTGGTCTTTACCGATTCATCGGGAACCAGCATGGCCTCCACAGACTTTAAATATCTGAGAGCGTTGGTGTTGTTCTTGTCTATATCAAGACATTTCTTTAACTCACGCTCGGCTCTCTCCCACTCTTCTATGTCTATGTATAAAAGTGCCAGAAGCTCATGAGCCCTGATAAACTTGGGGTTTAATGAAAGCACTTTTTTAAGCTGTATCACTGCCAGATCCTTCGAATCCTGATAGCAGTATTGAAGGGCCTGATTGTATTTTTTTATTGTAGTATTTAAAGTATCAAGTCTGGTGGCATTGTTCTGGATCATATTGATATAATCATCCGCCACGTTTTTTTCGGGACGCATATTCTTGCTGATGACCCACTCTGAAAGAGCTGCCACCACTTCGCCTGTCTCAAAATATACCAGTCCCAGGAGGTTACGAGCCTCGATATTGCCTTTGTATAATTTGATACTCTGTCTCAAACTGTTAATGGCGCCGGAAAGATCTCTGACAGAAGCCTTTTCCAAACCGTCATTGTAGCACTTGTTTGAGGCATATATTATCTTTTTGTAAACAGAAACATTGGCGCCGCAGGCAGTGCAATAATCATGCTCCGAGAGACGGCATCCACAGTTATAACAAAACATGCCGACCTCCTACTGTCTCTTTTCTTCTTCCTCTGATTTCTTTATCATTTTGACAAGGATATCTGCCATATCAGTAAGATCCTGATTGTAAATGGCATCCTCCACTTCCTCTACTTCAAGGCTAGGATGAAATTTCTTGAGTTCCTCTTCAAAATTGATCATGTTCTTCTCCCTGAATCTTTTTAAGCCTCCGCGAGCACCTCTCCCACAAGGTACAGGCTTCCGGCTATATAAACACATCGGCCGTTTTGGTTTTCTCTGGCAAATTTAAGGGCGTCCTTTACAGATGAAAACACTTCCGTCTCTCCCGAAAAACCTTTTATGGAATCCGAAAGTGTGGAGGTGTCCGCCGCCCTTGTACTGCTTGCTTTCGAGAAAATGATCTCCTCAAAAAGGCCGGAATCCGCAATTTCATTTAACATGGAAGGATAATCTTTGTCGGCCATTATCCCAAGTATCAAAACCCTTCCCCCGCTAAAGCCGTCTGACTTTACGCTTTCGAGAAAAGCTCTGATGCCGTCCTCATTGTGGGCTCCGTCCACATAGATATTGGGGAAGACCTCCTGCATCCTGCCGGTCCAGAAAAAATCTTCCATTCCTTCCCTGATGTTCTCCTCTTTTATCCTCCTGTCCCTGTCTATGATCTCGCATGCACGGAGTGCAAGAGAAGCATTTTCCGGCTGGTAGGTAGCGATAGTGTGTAGAGAGCACCTAACATTACCATAATACCTAGAGCACAAAGAAAAATCAATGGTTTTATTCTTAATTTCGATTAAAGAATAATCGTTTTTACCAACCTTGATAAGTGGTGCACCGACTGTTTTTGCCTTTTCTTCGATCACACTGTTTACCGACTTATTTTCTTCCAAAAAAACGCACGGAGTGTGATCTGCGATTATCCCGGCTTTCTCTGCGGCGATCTCTTCCACGGTGTTTCCCAGGTACTCACAGTGATCGAGGCTTAACCTGGTGATCACGCTTACTTCCTTATTCCTGACGGAATTGGTGGCATCAAGCCTTCCCCCAAGCCCCGTCTCCAATATGACAAAGTCCGTGGGATTTTCATCAAATATCACCATAGCCATGAGAAACAGATATTCAAAAAAAGAAGGGTGGTATCCCGCT
>JAGDCK010000087.1 GCA_017958585.1 Lachnospiraceae bacterium | reverse complement strand
CCGCCCACAGTCACTTCCTTGTCGGCGAATTTTTCTTTGTCTCTGTACAAATCTCTTATGTCTGTTAAATCCATTTTTTCTTCCTCTCCCGGCATTTATTTACGCCCGTCTTTTCATATATTGAAATATTACCTGTTTTTTCTAGTTTTCCGTGATGGTGGAAATGCTCTTGAAATATTCTACCACATTGTCCATCATCATGCTGTTTCTAAGGGAATCAAAATCCACTCCCTCAGAATTAATATATTCATCAACGGTTTCATAGCCGTAGTTGTTTGCATATTCAAGGGCTTTTGTGTTCACCTCTTCGTCGGTGGGGTTAAGTCCCTCATTGTTTGCGATAAGCTGAGCCGCCACATAGTTTCTTGCGATCTCCAAAGCATAATTGTCGGCATATTCCTCTGCCGTCACACCGTAGTAACTGTTGCAGAAAGCATCCACATCCTCAAATCCGTAATATGTCGCAGCGGATGTGAGATTTTTCAAAATATTGTCTTTGAATCTGTCTATCAGGTCGCTTGGAAGTGTCTTAAAAGTAGCTGTATCCGAAAAACCTGAGATGATCTGATTCTTGATCTCACTGTCATGGGAGCTCTTTGCCTGCTCAAGGAGAACTGACTTTACATAGCTCTTAAGGCTTTCCACATCTGTGACACCGTCAACACCGATAGATGCCGCTTTCTTGTCATCGATGCCATCAGCCAAAATATAATTCAAATTGATATTAAACACTACCCAGACACCTGCCAGGTCCGCATTCCAGTAATCCTCGGGGAACTGAACATTAATATCGAAATTCTCTCCGGGAGTGTGACCTATGATCTGCTCCTCGAAGCCTTCGATAAATGAGTGTGATCCAATCTCGAGTTCTGCACCCTTTGCGGTACCGCCGTCAAAAGCATCGTCATCTCTGTATCCGGTGTAATCAATGTTAACCGTGTCTCCGTTTTCAACGCTACGATCCTTTATCATGTCATCTTCTGAGATCTCGTAATTTGAGTAGTATGACAGATAGCTGGATACATTGGAGTCAACGTTTTCGTCCGTAACTTCCACTGCGCTTACATTGATGTCAAGGCCCTGGGAATAGTCCTGCAGGGTAACGTATTTTTCCACATTTATATCTCTCAAGTCCTTGTCTCCGACTTTTCCTTCACAGGCTGTCAAAAGCACTGTGCCCGCCAGAATAAGACTCGTATATGCCAATAATCTTTTTTTCATCAAATCCTCCGTTTTGAAAATAATGGGAAATCAACCGTCCGCCATATGCGGACCTATTCTGTTCACAAGACAATCCTGTAAACACTCTATGTTCGCGATTATATCACAAGAACTATTTTTTTTAAACCCATTTTACTTTATAAAAACTGCTCTTTTACCCCAGATAATGAGTTTAATCGGCTTATTTGATGAAGTTTTTATTAAGATTATGGACGAAAATCCATTTTAAATGTAAAATACCTTTGATATTTACTTTAGAGGAAAAAGCAATGAAGCAATTGGAATTTATAGACTTTGATGTGGCGGAGGGCGAGGCTCCAAAGGTCACCACCATCAAAAACATCTCTCCACTGCATACCGAGCGGGACAAGGAGCCCGAAGATATGCCTGAAAAAAAAGACAAAAATGTTTTAGTAAATGAAAAAGATACAAACGCAACCGGCAGGCAGACCGGTGAAGCTTCAAAGAAAGAGGCTGCCGCAGAAAAACTTCTGCATGAGAAATTCGGTGAAAAAACCTATGAGGAATTGACGGACGAAGATCTTGACAAACTTTCCGACAAAGAGTTTGACCTCCTTGACCAAGTATACGAGTCACCCTCCGGAGCGGTCGGATTTTTAAAGAAAATCAAGCCCAGTTATGTAATAATAGCACTTGCTGTCCTGGTGATCATAGCAATCGCTTACAGAATTACCCATTGGGGCACAATGATAGACCAGTCAGAGGTTGAAACCGGAAACTATGACACCATAGGATACACGGATTTGCTGGATCAGATTCTCCCTGTCATGGACGAAAACGGAAATGTGGTCGAAGATCTCGACGTTGACCATATCGTACTGTTTGGAAACGATCCCTTCGCGGATGACAGAGAATCGTCAGACGGACTTGCAAATATGATCAGTGAAGCCACGGGTGCAAAGGTCACAAACCTTTCTGTAGGCGGAAGTAAGCTTGCCTGCGATGAAGAGCAGATCGGCGAACAATTTAACAATTACGATGCCTTTTCGCTTTACTGGCTGGTGTGTCTGTCATATTTTGATGGAACTTCCGATTATGTGCAAAAAGCCATGGCCGGAATGGGTGAGAACCTTCCGCCCGAAGCAAATGAAGTTTATGAAGCTGCCAGAGCCCTTGACTGGGAGAGCGTGGACGTTGTCACCATTATGTATGATGCCACAGATTATCTGTCTGACAGTTTTATCAGCAACGGTGAGCAGCCTACTAATGTCAGATATTTTACCGGAAATCTGCAGGCCAGCCTGGAAGTGTTAAAACAGATCAATCCCAGGCTTCGGATTATAGTCCTTTCTCCTACTTATGCTTATTACGAGGACGAAAACGGGGATTATATCAGCAGCGAAAAACACAGAAACGAAAGATACGGAACACTGGCTGACTATTGTATCAATGAAGGAGATGCCTGTGCGGAGTGGAGCGCATCTTTTGTAGATAATCTCTTCGGAGCAGTAACAGAGGACAATGCAAAGGATTACCTCTCCGACAACATCCATCTGAACAAGGCCGGAAGAGAAAAAGTGCTGGAAAGATTCCTGTATGCACTGAATTACTTCAATTAATTCGGATCACAGAGATCACCAAAATAATTCATGAGGCAGACATATGTTTAAAACATACAGATCCCTTTCAATAACATTTTTGTGCTACATAGTTTTGTCAGCAATTGCATTATTTTTAAATAATCATACCCTGATTGCCATTCTGTTTTGGGGGCTTTTGATCGTACTTCTTTTTCTCTCAACGAAAAACAGTATATTACAGACCACCACTTTGGAGCATTTAAAGACAAAGGATTTTGTGACAATATTTATCACGTTTGTGCTAATATCCATTCTGCTGATCGCCCCCATGGGACTTACTCCCACATGGAACGGAAGGCAGCCTGCCCACAGAGACCAGTACGAGAGACTGGCGGATGCCATCCTCGAGGGACATCTCTACATCGAATACGAAGATTACGATGTCCGCCTGGAGCAAATGGAAAACCCTTATGATTACAGAGCCCGCATAGACGAGCAGATCCCTTTCCATTGG
>JAGDCK010000086.1 GCA_017958585.1 Lachnospiraceae bacterium | reverse complement strand
TTGACCGGGGATGGGATCCATGAAAGTCATATTCAGATCCTCTTTCCAGCCGATTATATTTTCATCCGTGCCTCTGAAAGCTATGAAGATCCTGTTATCATTTAGCACAAATGAGGTTGCGGAAAACTGGGTCTCCCTCTCTTTTTCCACAATGTTTATATGACAGTTGATCAACATATCGGAAAACCTTTTGCTTGCGCTCATTGCTTCGTACAGCGCCCTGTTTGGCTTTTCATATCTGACATCTGAAAAAAGCCTGTCAAAATCCGGGCTTTCTGAGAGTTTTTCCATGGAAACCGACGGTTTGTTTTCGTCCGGTCCGGGAATAAGTCCCTCAAATTTCAGATAGGAAAACTGCGCCAAAACCAAAGCATCCACTTCGCACAACGGTCTCTCGGAAAAAGTATCTCCCCCATACTCTTTGATGTAATCGACTATGTTTCCAATCATGTTTTCACCTTCAAAAGTCTGTGCTTTTATCTGTCTTCGATCTCCACATAAGGCCTGTCCTCATTGATAACGGCCTTGTATGCAGGTCTTATGATCTTGTCCATATTGTTAAGTTCTTCTATCCTGTGGGCGCTCCATCCCACTATCCTGGCGATTGCAAAGATGGGTGTATAGAGTTCCAGCGGGATCTCAAGCATACTGTACACGAAACCGCTGTAAAAGTCCACATTGGCGCTTACGCCCTTGTAGATATGGGATTTTGATGCGATCACTTCCGGAGCTATGCGCTCGATCATGGAATACAGCGCAAAATCCTTTTCCCTTCCCTTGTCGGTTGCAAGCTTTTCCACAAATCCCTTAAAAACACGGGCTCTTGGGTCTGACAGGGAATAAACCGCATGACCCATACCATAGATAAGGCCTTTTTTGTCAAACGCCTCTTTGTTAAGGATCTTTGTGAGATAATTTCTTACCTCATCCTCATTGGTCCAGTCGGATACGTTTTTCTCTATATCCTTCATCATCTCCACAACTTTGATATTGGCGCCACCGTGTCTTGGGCCTTTTAAAGACGACAAGGCAGCCGCAATGACAGAGTAGGTGTCAGATCCTGATGATGTCACGACTCTGGTGGTAAAGGTGGAGTTGTTACCGCCGCCATGCTCCATATGAAGCACCAGTGCAATGTCCAAAACCCTGGCTTCCAGTTCTGTAAACTTCTTGTCCGGTCTTAACATCATAAGCAGATTTTCTGCCGTGGAATATTTTTTTGAGGGTCTGTGAATGTACATACTCTCATTGTTTTCGTAATGATTGTAAGCATGATACCCATAAACGGCAAGCATGGGAAACAGGCTGATAAGGCTGATGGACTGGCGAAGTACATTTTCTATTGATGTATCGCTGCAGTTTTTGTCATAGGAAGCAAGGGTAAGCACACTTCTGGTGAGGGAATTCATGATATCACTGGAAGGAGCCTTCATGATGACATCCCTGGTAAAGTTTCTCGGTAAAACACAGGCATCCCACAGGGCTTCCCTGAATTTGATCAGTTCTTCGTTGTCCGGAAGTTTTCCGAACAAAAGCAGATATGAAATCTCTTCGAATCCGAATCTCTTCCCCTTAAATCCGTTAACCAGATCGATTACGTCAATTCCTCTATACCAAAGCTTTCCGTCGCAGGGAGTCTTTACCCCGTCTTCAACCTTGAAAGCTTCGATCCTGGAAATATTGGTGAGGCCGGCCAAAACTCCGTTTCCGTTTTTGTCCCTTAATCCACGTTGTACACCGTATACGTCAAAGAGTGTACGGTCGATCGCATCGGCCTCTCTGCACAGATTTGCACGTTCTTCACAGTATAATTCGTTTTTCTTCACTAATACTCTCCTTTTTGCATAAACCGTTATTCCTGATTACTTACACTCCTATCATAACCTTTAACACACTACTGTGGCAAATAAAAGAATTCTAAATTTTAATATTTTTTAATACAGCATCCTGATATATATTTCGCCCTTCTCTTTGAGCACTTTTTTGCACTCTTTGTAATCGGGTATCACTTTACTGACGCTTCCCCAAAACAGTTTGGAATGATCCATGAATAATCTGTGGCAAAGCTCGTGTACCACCACGTAATCTATCACTCTGTCCGGCATCAGCATCAAAAGGCAGTTAAAGTTCAGATTCCCCTTTGCGGAACAGCTCCCCCACCTGGTCTTTTGCGCTCTTATGGTTATCCTGCCGTAAGTCACCCCGAGGATCTTTGCATAGTATGCCACCTTACCCGGAAGGACCTCCTTTGCCTTATCTGCAAGTTCCCTCAGATCCTCTTCCGTAAAGTATCCGTACTCCAAAGCCTCTCTTTTCTTTTCCCTTGCTCTTTCCATGTGTCGGTTTATCCAGTCTGCCTTAGATAAAACAAAGGAATCAATGTAAATTTTGGAAAGTCTTTGCGGTGCACGTACCACCAGTTCACAGTTTTCATCTATTGAAATCTGTATTGTCCTTCGCCTTGAGCGAATAAGCTTGTATTTCAATTCTTTTTCCTGCCTGTTAATTGATCAAAAGTCTGTGTAGCCCAAACTTTTCCAATATTATAACACATAGTTGAAAACACTTCGCTTTTTTCATCAATGATCAACAGTCGACAAATGTCCGCTTGAGTAAGCTCAGCTTCCATCGGCTCGTTAGAGCGCGCCCATGGCGCACAAACTAACAAAAGCCCTCTCAAATAATCTGAAAGGGCATTAAGTCTCGTATGTTTACATATTAATTTCCAAGGAGCATCCTGTCGTTGTCCAGTTCTTTTCCCGCATTCTCTCTGAATTTTAACAGCAGGTCCGACACATGCAGGCCTTTTCTCTCTTCCCCCGACACATCGTAGATGATATTTCCGTCATTCATCATAAGTGTCCTGTTTCCGAGATTCAGGGCTGTCTCCATATTGTGGGTGATCATAAGACATGTGAGGTTGTTCTCCGCAATTATGGATTCCGTAAGTTCCAGCACCTTGTCGCTGGTGGCAGGGTCAAGAGCCGCCGTATGCTCATCCAAAAGCAACAGTTTTGGCGGATTGATGGTTGCCATCATAAGGGTAAGAGCCTGCCTCTGTCCTCCGGATAAAAGACCCACGGGATGATTCATCCTGTCTTCAAGTCCCATATTTAAAAGAGAAACCTTCTCTCTGAAAAACTCCTTGTCCTTTTTGGAAAGTCTCGATAGCCATCCGCCGCTTCCCGCAGCAAGGGCAAGGTTTTCCATGATGCTCATATCCGGGGCAGTTCCCAGCATGGGATTCTGGAAAAGTCTTCCGATCTTTCTGCTTCGAATGTGCTCCGGCTGAAGGGTTATGTCCTCTCCGTCAAGGATTATGGAACCTTCGTCCGTAAAAAATGTTCCGCCGATTGCATTAAACAATGTGGATTTTCCGGCACCGTTTGCTCCTATTATGGAAATGAAATCACCGTCTGCCACACTTAATGAAAGCTTGTTTAAGGCTGTCTTTTCATTAACGGTTCCGGGGTTAAAGGTTTTTGAAATACTGTTTATCTCTAACATGTTCCCTACACCTCCCTGCCGTTTTTAAGGCCAAGACGCCTTTTAAACATGGGCCATTTGCTCTTTAGATAAGGAGCTGAAATGGTGATGATGACGATCAGTGATGATACCAGTTTAAGCATGGATGCAGGCATATTGAATCTGAGGGCCACTGTGTATACAAGTCTGAATATCACTGAACCCAGGATCACCCCCAGGACTCTTAAAGGGATCCTGCGATTTCCTATAAAGGTGCGTCCGATAAGGAGTGAAGCCAGGGCTATGGTCACCATACCTGAACCGATATCGATGTTTACGGACTTTTGACTCTGTGCCAGAAGGCATCCGGAAAGACCCGTAAAGGCATTTGCCACGCACAAGCCTACCATTGTGGTAAACACGGGATTAATGGATGAATTCTTTACCATGTCCGGGTTGTTTCCCGTAGCACGGATGGCAAGTCCAAGCCTTGTCTTTAAAAACAGTATCAAAAATACTGCCACCACCAAAACTGCCACAAAGGAAACGATAAGTTTATATTGAGATTTAAAAACCGAATCCGCAAGTTTTGACTGCATAATGGAAAATACGGTTTCCGTCTTGTTCATATTGAGGATGGAACTGTTTCCCATTATGGCGATATTTATGGAGTAAAGTCCTGTGTTTACTATGATTCCCGCAAGCAGACTGTCGACACCCATCTTTGTCTGGAGAAATGCGGTCACAAATCCGGAAATGATACCCGCTCCCATGGCTGCAATGACAGACAGATAAGGATGACCGGATATGGCAACCACCGCTCCCACTGCGGCTCCCAGTGTAAAACAACCGTCAGTCGACAGGTCGCAGACATTAAGCATGGAATAGCTTAAAAACAGTGCCAAAACCGTCAGCGAACTGATAAGCCCAAGTTCCAGGGCTGTTTGAAATAATGGTAAAACAGTACTCATAACTCACTCCAAATACATTTAAAACAAAACTTTTTAAAATTTACTCTGAAATATCATCAAAGCTTTCTGCTGTGGTGATCTCCACAACCTTTGAGCAGAAAGGCTCGAATGCTTTCTTTACAGTCTCAAGGTCAAGTCCGAGAGTCTCTGTAACCTCGGTATTAACTGTAGCTGTACCGTTGTCAAATGTCTTTACTGCAGTATTTGCCACGTCTTTTCCGTCAACTAAAATCTCTGCGATCATATTTGCTGTCTCAACGCCGAGATTAGCATAGTCAACACCGTATCCCACAAATGCTCCGTTTAAAGCAAATGAATCAGCTCCTGCATAGTGAGGGATTCCTGCCTCTGCCAGTGCCTCATAGATTGAAAGCTCGGCTGTCATGATGGTGTTGTCCGAAGGAGTAAATACAGCATCAACGCCGTCTGCAACCATCTGATTTGCTGCAAGCATTACTTCGTCAACAGTTGTTCCTGTGTATTCCTTGTATGAAACATTCTTCTCATCAAGATAAGCCTTTGCAGATGCGATGGCTGTTGTGGATGAATCCTGTCCCATGTCATATAAAAGTGCGATATTGTCCGCATCGGGATCGTTTGCAAAGATCAGGTTCATAACTGCATTGGTATCAAGGAAATCGCTGGTTCCAGTAAGATTTCCACCGGGAACCTCAAGGGATTCCACAAGACCTGTTGCAAGAGGATCTGAAACTGCCGCAAATACAACGGGGATCCTGTTCTCCTCTGTAGCTCCCTGCATTGCCATTGCAACGGGTGTTGCAACACCCACCATAAGGTCCACATCATCTGCGATAAAGTTTGCCACGATCTGATTCAATACATTTGAGTCTGCATTGCAGTTATCATATGCGATCTCAAAGACCACGTTTTTCTCTTCTTCCAGTTCTCCCAGTCTGTTCTTGATATTGTCAACGATCTGGTTTAAAGATGCGTCATCCACATAGTTGCAGATTCCTACTTTGTAAGTTGTGGTGCCTTCTGCTGCAGTGTCATTTGCCGCACTGTCTGCCTCTTTGCTGCCGCATGCAAGAAGGGAAATGCTGCAGGCAGCTGCCATTAAGATTGCTGTAATTTTCTTCATTGTCTTGTTCTTCATTTTTTCTTTTTTCCTTTCTGATCTTGAAAATTTTACGTTGAGCAGTAGGAAAGAATTTTTAAATAAAAAAATCCCGTCCCTGCAGATAACTGCTGGGACAGGATGAATAATCTTCCTGCGGTGCCACCCGGCTTAATGCTTTTCGCATTCACTCAACGCATACAAACATATGCTGACCCTTTTTACGGAGAGTCTGCTCCGTCTCCCATACTCGGCAGGAATGCCTTTCTGTTCGCCCTCAGAAGTCCATTCGGTTCAGTATCCAATATCGCAATCCCACCACCTGCGACTCTCTTTGAATGAATTGAAAGAACTTACTTACCCTTCATCAACGGTTTGAATTATTTATAACCCAGAAAAATTAAATTGTCAATTATATATTTTTGAAAATCACTTTATCCGGACAAATGTTGGCAGATTATTTGTCATTTGCTTTTTGAAAAAAATTTGGCCAAAAGACTTTTTTCTGACTTTTGCTTCTCTGTGCCGGTCCGTAAATCAGTCAGTTCATATCCGGTTTCCTTTAAAGCATTTTTAAGTTCATGCTTTAAAATCTGCTCCGGAAGCGGTTGTTCCAGGGAAAAAGAAGCTATATTTTTCGCGTGATCTGCCCGTACGTTTTTGGCATCAGGGTAAAGTTTCCTGATGGCATCCTTTACATGTGCCTCGCACATACCACACATCATGCCGTCAACGGTAAGTTCTATCTCGGTCATTTTTTACGCCTTTCTTTTCACATAAAAATACAAGGATCTCAGCCTTTTTTGTGCTCTGCTCTGTATTCTTTAAAAAGCTTCTTTATGCGTCTTTTTTCCGCAGGGGAGACTTTTACTTTTACATCACCTTTATCACATCCATGGCAGTTTCCACCGCAGGCATAACCGCACGAGGGAACACCGTTTTTGCGATCAGTGATGATACTCCTAATTGCAAGAGCCGCCAATATGACCAAAATACCGATTGCGATAATATTCGCTGTCATTTTTCACCTTTTTCTTTCTATACCATGCAGGGACCCGCACCGTTTTTTGGTGGGATCCCTAAAAAATCTTATTACTATCTTTGTACTGCGCGGTTTTTGTCTTTTCTAAATAACAGATACAGCACGCAGATAAGAACCAGGGACGCAGCTATGGTCCAGAATCCGAATGCCACCTGGCCAACGCACAGACCCACAAGCTGATATATCACAAGGGATACACAGAAAGCCGATACGTTCTGGAACAGAAGAGCCAGCCAGAAGTGTTTTCTGCTTCCCATCTCCTTTGCCATTGTGGATATAGCCGCAAGGCAGGGGCTGTCGAAAATGTTGAATATCAAATATGAAACGGCTGCCATATTTGTGGGGAAGAATGCAATAAATGCCTCTCTCATTGAAGGATCGAACTCCTCAAGTTCCTCACCGATCTGTGAGAGCAGTGACATGGTTGAAACGATTCCCTCTTTTGCCACAAAACCTGAAAGTGTGGCTGCAACTGCCTGCCATGAATCAAATCCGACAGGTGCAAATATGGGTGCCAAAAATCCTCCGATCGTAGCGATCAGTGAATCCTTTGCCTCGACCAGTCCGAACGTTCCGTCCACGAAACCGAATGATGCCAGGAACCACATTACAGCGCAGCAGAGGAAGAGCACGGTTCCGGCCTTCTTTATAAATGCCCATACTCTCTCCCACATGTGAAGGAGGAGATTTTTGAAAGAAGGCATATGATATGCCGGAAGCTCCATTACAAAAGGAACGGGATCCCCTGCAAAAAATCTGGTCTTTTTCAAAATAATGCAATAGATAACTACCAGGGCGATTCCGCCAAAGTAGCAGGCGGGTGCCATCCACCATGCACCTCCCATGATGAATCCGCCGATGGCTGCAATAACGGGAAGTTTTGCGCCGCAGGGGATCATGGTGGTGGTGATCATGGTAAGACGTCTGTCCTTCTCACTCTCAATGGTACGTGTAGCCATGATTCCGGGTACACCGCAGCCTGATGAAATGAGGAAAGGAATGAATGACTTTCCTGACAGACCAAATTTTCTAAAGAGTCTGTCCATGATAAATGCAACTCTTGCCATGTATCCCACATCTTCCAAAAAACCTAAAAGCAGGAACACAATCGCCATCTGAGGCACGAAACCTATTGGTGCTGCAAGTCCGCCCAGAATACCGTCAACCACAAGTGATATTACCCAGTCACTGGCGCCTGCATTTGTGAGCAGCGTCTCTGCTCCACCCTGGATCCACTCTCCGAAGAGCACGTCATTTGTCCAGTCCGTCACTGCAGTTCCGATGGTGGTAACTGCAATATAGTATACCAAAAACATTACAAGAATGAAAATAGGGAGAGCAAGCCACCTGTTGGTGACGATCCTGTCTATTTTGTCGGAAGTTGTAAGTTCTCCCTTGGCTTTGCCCTTCTTTACAGATTTTGAGATAAGGGCAGTTATATAATTATATCTCTGATTTGTGATGATGGATTCCGAATCATCATCCATTTCCTGCTCACATTCAACGATATGCTCCTCGTTGTGCTCGATGGTGGCCTTGTCTATTCCGGAATTTTCCAAAGCTTTTTCATCCCGCTCAAATACCTTTATGGCATACCAGCGAAGCTCTGACTCCGAAACCTGATTCTGAAGGGACTCCTCGATATGAGCTATGGCATGCTCAACAGGTCCCAAAAATACCTTGGGAAGTTTTACCTTTTTGCCTTCCTGTGCGACCTTTATACAAAGTTCAGCCGCCTCTGAAATGTTCTCGCCCTTTAAAGCAGAGATGGTAATAACCTCACATCCAAGGGCATCTGCAAGCTTCTTTGTATCGATCTCGTCGCCGTTTTTTTCTACCACGTCCATCATATTGATGGCCATGACCACGGGAATTCCGACTTCCACCAGCTGAGTTGTAAGATAAAGATTTCTCTCGATATTGGTTCCGTCAATGATATTGAGGATCACATCGGGCTTATCCTGCACCAGATAGTTTCTGGTGACAACCTCTTCTAAAGTATAGGGGCTAAGTGAATAAATACCCGGCAGATCCTGGATGATCACATCCTTATTTCCCTTTAAGCGGCCCTCTTTTTTCTCAACTGTAACTCCGGGCCAGTTTCCAACATATTGATTGCTTCCGGTCAAAGCATTGAATAATGTCGTCTTTCCGCAGTTTGGATTTCCGGCAAGTGCGATTTTGATTTCCATGATTCCTCCTGAATGTTCTCTTTTTATTTTAAAAATTCAAATTATTCCATCTCAAGAATGTCCGCATCGTCTTTTCGAAGCGTCAATTCATATCCTCTTACGGTGACTTCAATGGGGTCTCCCAAGGGTGCAACCTTTCGCACAAATATTTCCGTGCCCTTTGTGATGCCCATATCCATGATCCTTCTCTTTAAGCCGCCCTCTCCGTGGATCTTTACCACTTTTGCGGTCTCGCCGACTTTTATGTCTCTAAGTGTTTTCATTTGCATTTGTTCCTCCGAAGTTTTTTGTTTCTCAATCTTTTCCCGGTGATACCTGGATCTTTTCTGCCATGAATTTTGTGATAGCAAGTCTTGATTCCTTCAAGTTTACGATGATATTTCCATCGCCTGCCGCAGTGATCACCATAAATCTGGCTCCCACCACAAATCCCAGGTCCTCCAAATGTTTCTTCGTCTCGGAATTTCCTCCGATCCGGGCTACCATGAGCTCTTCTCCTGATTTTGCTAAAGTTAACGGTAACATTTTTATCATCCTCTCTAATATCATAACTAATCTTGGTTAGTTACCGCTAATCATTGTAATACCCAGTGAACTTCCCGTCAAGATTGAATTGTTCAAAATTTAATATTTTTTTTATAAATTCCGAGGAACACAACATAACCAGAAAGCATGTCGCTTGCGACATGCTCGCGCCGAGCGCGGTTGACGACAGTCAACATGATACTCTCGCACGAAGTGCGATGTGCGCAGAGTGCGCATCCATAGCGGAGCGCTTTTTACT
>JAGDCK010000085.1 GCA_017958585.1 Lachnospiraceae bacterium | reverse complement strand
CTATGGGGCGAGCCTTTTATGGACGATCGATTTAGAAAACACAATAGAAATGAGAATTTCTTAAAAGGATTTGGAATAGTTGATTTTTCTGAAAATGAATTACACAGACTTCGTTGGTACGATATTATTTTGTATTTGACCATGATGATAGAAGTATTCTATCGCGAATATGAAGACAAAGGTCAGTATCAGTGGGCGAAAGAAATGTTATCAGGTGTATTGTAGTGCAGCAAAATGCGAATGGACAAAATCAGAACCGTTTATAAGAGCCGGACAAGAATAGATTTACAGACAAAACGAAGATGATATTTTATTATGCTTTATCGTGCACATATTATTGTTGTATTATTATTTATCGTAAGGTAGAATCTTTTTATATAAAGATTTTAGGAGGAGATAGTAAATATGGCAAAGAAAGATTTTTCAAGAGTCGGCCTGTCACTGTTTCTCTACGCAGTGGTGGTGATCGGAATCCAGCTGATCGCGCAGGTCGTATTAAATGTTCTGTATGCGCAGGGCATGTTTGATCCTAATAATACTTGGATCACCTGGGGAGCAACATTTTTACCAAACTATTTGATCGGTGTTCCCTTAGCGATAGGTATGATGCATCGCATTGAAAAGGATACCTACGAACCCGAATCCATGAAGCTTGGTCAGCTGATCGCCTTTTTTGTGATGACTTATCCGCTCATGTACATCGGTAACATCATAGGAACTCTTTTATCCTATGTATTCTCAGGCGGACAGGCAGTTAATCAGGTGGCACTTCTTGCAGAAGAGACAAGCATTGTAAAGATCATCGTGATGGTGATCCTGGCTCCTGTTTTGGAGGAACTGGTATTTAGAAAGACCATCATCGACAGACTCGGAAAATACGGTGAGAAGACAGCGATCCTTTACTCCGCAATTGCATTCGGACTGTTTCATATGAATCTGTATCAGTTCTTTTATGCATTTGCATTCGGACTTATCTGGGGTTACATTTATGTGAGAACTCACAAGATCCAGTACACCATGTGCATGCACATCCTTATCAACTTCCTGGGAAGTGTGGTTGCGATGAAGGCAGTTTCAAAGCTGGATATGGATGCCCTTAACCAGATCAGTTCCGGCTTCACAGATGCACAGACGATCGAAAGATTCGTAAGTACCGCAGGACCTTTCCTCATTTACTTTGCATTTGTCATGATAATGGTGGTTGTGGGAATCATTCTCCTTTTGGTGAACAGAAAGAAATTCGTCTTTGTTGAAAAAGAAAACGAGCTTCCAAAGGAAGGCAAATACAAGACAATGTTCATCAATGTGGGAAGCATACTTTTCTTCATCGTGTGCCTTGTGATGTTTGTACTGGCACTTCTTCCCGCAGGAACTCTTTAAATAACATATTCAAACAGATAACTTATTCAAAGAGTACTTAAAATAATGACAAAAATAAAGGCTTGGATGATCACTCATCCAGGCCTTTTAAAATTTTATTATTTCTTTTTTGGACCCTTCGGTCTTCTCTTAAAGTCTGTGTAGCTTCCGCCTCGGGGCTGTTGTCTTGTAAAGATAATGATCAGGGATGCGATCAGAAATACGGAAGCAGCGGCCATTCTTATCACAAATTCCTTTGTGGAGATGCCTTCGGAAGCATTCGCTTCAGTCTGCTCATTGGGAGCGGAAACGTAATTTCCGGAAGTATCGACAGTCACGCCTTTTTTATCTGCCACATATTTTGCAATCTCAGCTGTGGTCTCTGTTGCTGCCAGATCAAAATCACCGTTTTTGGCATTTTTGATCAGGTGAGCATCCGTTATATCTTTTATGGCATCCGCCGGAAGTAAGTCGCCGGCATTCGCTCCGGGGACAATCAGGTAATTTTCATCCTCCGTGGCCATTATTATCAGGATCCCTTTGTCGGAATTGTCACTGCTCATGGCCCATACTTCAAATACATCCGCGGCAAACTCCTCAGAGGAATGTCCGTTTAAAGTATTTAACGTGTATATGGCGATCTCAGTATCGCAGGCATCTCCAAGCGACATGGACACGCTCATTACATAGTTTTTTGTGTCATCACTGAGGATCTCCGCATAATCTGCCACGTAGGCTTCAGCCGAAGCCGATGCCGCCTCGGCTTTAAGTCCCGTAGTGCCTAAACATACAAGGGCAAAAGCAAAAGCGGCAAAAGTCTTAAATCTTTTCATTTTTATATCTCCGATTACTTTGAACCAAGCTCCAGGAGTTTGTTCTTTAACTCGCCTTCGATCCTTCCAAGTTCAACCTCAGCAGCAGCTCTCTTGGCTTTGCCCTCGGTTCTGATCTTGTTCAGGTCATCAAGGGTTTCAATGAGTTTTGCATTGGTCTCTTTCAGGGTCTCGATGTCGACGATTCCTCTCTCTGACTCTTTGGCAATAGCGATGGTACCCTGCTTCAATGCCTCTGCGTTTTTCTTTAACAGTTCGTTTGTGGCATCGGTCACAGCGCGCTCAGCCTTCATAGCCTCATCACCGTGAGCCATTCCGAGAGCCAGCACCATCTGATTTTTCCAAAGAGGAATGGTATTTACGACGGTGGTCTGGATCTTTTCTGACATCATGGTGTCATTGTTCTGGATAAGTCTGATCTGGGGACCCATCTGGATTGAAATGTTTCTGGTAAGCTCCAGATCGTAAAGCTTCTTTTCAAATCTGTCTGCAAGGTCAGCCAAGTCTCTTGCTGCCTGTGCATCCTCGGGAAGACCGGAAGCCTTTGCCTTTTCGTTTGCGGCTGCGATCTCGTTTGCTCTGAAGCTCTCAAGTTTTTTCTTGCCGGCAAGGATGTACATGGTAAGCTCTTTAAAGTAAACCAGGTTCATCTCATACATTTTGTCCAGCATATTGATGTCTTTCATCAGGGTGATCTGGTGATCCTCAAGCTGAGCCTTGATCTTCTCCACATTTTTGTCGGCGCTGTTGTATTTTGCAACAAGTGTGTCCACGCCGGCCTGAGCCTTTTTAAAGAGGCCGAGGAGACCTTTCTTTTCCTCCATGGCATCAAAGCCCTTTAACTCTCCGATGAGGTCGGTGAGCATCTTTCCGGTTTCGCCCATGTCCTTTGTTCTTACTTTGTCAAGGGCGGTATCGGAAAACTCGCTGAGCTTTCTCTGGCTTGCGGATCCGTAGAGGATCACTGCCTGGCTGTTTGTGATGTCGATCTTTTCAGCAAAATCATCAACCATTTTCTGCTCTTCGGGAGTGAGGGGTGTGTCCTCGATCTTTGCCGGTTCTACGGGAATTTCCGCAGGAAGTTCGTGTGCGGCCTGAGGCTCGAATGTGAGTGAAATTGTCTCATCCGGGTCCAGAGTAAGGGTCGGTGTGGGTGTTACATTTTCATTTGTCAATTCGCTCATGTTGAAATTCCTTTCATCATATATATTAATATTTATACATCGCATTGATATAAGCTAAAAAGGCTTTTATCCTGCCTTTAAAACTGTCTCAACCATTTCCTATTATACGGTAGTAGACACCGCACTGCAAACAAAAACTGCGAACGTTACAGGGATTTAATGTGATTTTATAAATCTTTTACAGAAGTCACCTATTTTTCACAATTAGTCTATTGATTTATGTTTTTTCAATCCATATAATTAGAATAAACTTGCAAAAACAATAACTTCACGCATGAGAAAGGTGAATATATGGATAATAACAACTTAAATAACGGTCAGGGAAACGGAGGCGGCGAAACACCTAAACGCCCCGGCGTCGGAATGATCGTCATGGCTATCATCAGCACCTGCCTTTTGGGTTACCTGCTCTATTCCGTGTTTGTGGGACCGGGCAGTGTGGATGATGAAAAGAGCTATTCCGAATTTATCACGGACCTGGAGGCTGACAAAGTGGAGTCGGTCAAGATCAACAATGAGAATGCCGTGATTACCGTAACTTTAAAGGAAGCGGAGAACAAGACCACAAAGAATAACATCTACAGTATCTACGGATACAGAAACACATATTCAAATCAATATACCACACTGATGGGCGAGGATCTGGAT
Organism: Lachnospiraceae bacterium; assembly: GCA_017958585.1. GTDB lineage: Bacteria > Bacillota > Clostridia > Lachnospirales > Lachnospiraceae > RGIG10340. The sequence goes on along the minus strand of JAGDCK010000085.1, from coordinate 682 downwards.
ACACTGACTGCAAGACTTCTTGAAAAAGAAGTTGATGTGACCCGTGTCGTATCCGGCGGATCCGGATTTCTGATCGAGATCCTCCTGACGGTAGTCCTTCCCCTTGTGCTCATATGGATCCTCTTTGGCGTGTTCATGCGCCGTATGGGCGGCAGTGGCGGACCCATGGGCGTTGGAAAGAGCAATGCCAAGGTTTATGTACAAAAAGAGACCGGAGTCACCTTCAAGGATGTGGCAGGTGTTGAGGAAGCAAAGGAATCACTGGTGGAAGTGGTCGATTTCCTCCACGATCCGGGAAAATATTCAAAGATCGGAGCAAGACTCCCTAAGGGAGCTCTTCTTGTGGGCCCTCCGGGAACCGGTAAGACCCTCCTTGCAAAAGCAGTTGCGGGAGAAGCTCACGTACCATTTTTCTCACTGACGGGTTCAGACTTTATCGAGCTTTATGTAGGTGTGGGTGCCAGCCGTGTAAGAGACCTTTTCAAGGAAGCAAACAAAAATGCTCCCTGTATCATATTTATAGATGAGATCGATGCCATCGGAAGAAGCCGTGATTCAAAATACGGCGGAGGAAACGAGGAGAGAGAGCAGACACTCAACCAGCTTCTTTCCGAGATGGATGGATTCGACAGTTCCAAAGGTATTTTGATCCTGGGAGCTACAAACCGTCCTGAGATCCTGG
>JAGDCK010000084.1 GCA_017958585.1 Lachnospiraceae bacterium | reverse complement strand
ATTTTAAGGAACTGGGAGACTGCATCATCGCTTTCTCCGGAGGTGTGGACTCCACATTCATGGCAAAGGCAGCCCATGACGCACTGGGGGATAAGATGCTTGCAGTAACGGTGGTTTCTCCTTCATTTCCCAGAAGAGAGATGCTTGAAGCCATCGAGTTTTGCAAAAAAGAAGGCATCCCCCACGAAATGGTGGAATATGATGAGCTTTCAATCCCCGGATTTAAGGACAACCCAAAGAACAGATGCTACCTCTGTAAAAAGAATCTCTTCGGAATGCTTTTGGAAGTGGCAGGAAACAAAGGATTCCACAATGTGGCGGAAGGCTCAAACATGGATGACAACGGCGATTACCGTCCCGGACTTATGGCCATAAAGGAGCTTGGCATAAAGAGTCCCCTTCGACATGTGGAACTTACAAAGGCTGAGATAAGAGACCTGTCAAAGGAACTTAACCTTCCCACCTGGAACAAGCCTGCATTTGCATGTCTTGCATCCAGATTTCCTTACGGAGAGGAGATCTCAAAGGAAAAGCTTGATATGGTTGGAAAGGCAGAGCAGCTTTTGATCGACATGGGATTTGAACAGATGAGAGTAAGGATCCATGGGAAAATTGCCAGAATAGAAGTGCTGCCACAGGATATCTTAAAGGTGGCAGAGCCTGAAAACAGAGACAGGATAGTCACAGAGTTTAAAAACTACGGTTTTTCCTATGTGTCCCTTGATCTTCAGGGATACAGGACCGGAAGCATGAATGAAATATTGGATAAAAATACTCTTTCCAAGGGTAAAAATTTATAATTTTGCACGATTTTACTTCCAATTTACAGAAAATTTTGTATAATAATGATATAAAATCTGTTTAACAGGAGGGGTCTATATGCAGGATTACAAGAAAATCAATTACGCAACAAACAAAGATGTAGTGCTTCGATATGTACCCGGTCACTTCATCACTCCTCATTCACATGTCAATTATTACATGGACTTAACGGACATGAAATCCAGACAGCGTGAAGCCAGAGCCACCGGCGAAGAGATGGCAAGCCATTACATGATCACAGAGATCGTGGATACCATTATCTGTCTTGACAATATGGAGGTTGTGGGAGCTTATCTTGCAAACAAGCTCACAAAGGCGGGAGTTCACTCCATGAACGCTCACCAGACCATCTATATCGCTTCCCCTGAGTATGACTCCGGAGGACAGATCATTTTCAGAGAAAACAGTAAGCACATGGTAAAGGGCAAGAAAGTACTTTTGCTCCTTGCCACGGTTTCCACAGGAAATACCATCCAGAAGGCGATCCAGTCCATCCGTTATTACGGAGGCGAGGTCATGGGTATATCCGCTATTTTCTCTGCTGCAACCCGTATCATGGAAATCCCCGTAAACTCTTTGTACGGAACCAAGGATTTACCTGATTATGCAAACTATAAGCCTGATGAATGCCCTCTCTGCAAACAGAGAGTGCAGGTGGACGCACTTTGTAACGGCTTTGGGTTTTCCCTTATTTAGATTTTCAAAGGACTTGCCCGAACCGGGAGATGACACGATTTTGCCCTAGAGAATCTAATTTGTCAAAATAGGTTTATGTTTAAGCTAAATTAGAATAAGAAAAAAGACTTCCTTTAAGTTTATAATTCATTATGGGTTATAAAACTACTATACAAGGAGGTCTTTTTTTATGGGTAACAAATTAATGTAGCGCTTGTTAGCGGTGGCTTTGGGTGCGGTAATCGCCTTTAGTCCCGTCGGGGGTAATGTTGCAGGCGCAAACAATGTGGCAACAGTCTCTGCGGCGACAAGTACCAATTTGCCACAGGACATGTCGGACGGAGCCATCCTTCATGCCTTTTGCTGGTCCTTTAACACCATCAAAAACAACATGGCCAATATTGCGGCAGCAGGTTTCTCTGCCGTACAGACTTCACCTATAAATGCGTGTGAGTCAAATTATTCCGCAATGACTTTATCCGGTCCCAACGGATGCTGGTATTATCACTATCAGCCCACGGACTGGACTATCGGAAACTATCAGCTGGGAACCAGAGCACAGTTTAAGTCCATGTGCGATGAAGCCGACAAATACGGCATCAAGATCATCGTGGACGTGGTTCCGAACCATACTGCATCCGCAAAAGATCATGTTTCAAGCAATCTGAAAAATGCGGTTGGCGGACAGAGCAAGCTCTATCACTCAACAGGTGATACATGGATCACTGATTACAGCAATCGTCTTCAGTGCACCAGATATTCCTTAAGCGGCCTTCCCGATGTGGACACCGAAAATACATCTTTCCAGAATTACTTTATAAGCTATCTGAATGACTGTATCGCATGCGGTGCCGACGGATTCAGATATGATACCGCAAAGCATATCGGTCTTCCCGATGACTCAAGACCCTCCGGAGTAAACAACAACTTCTGGGGAAGAGTTACTACAGAGATCACAAACGCTTCAAGTATTTTTAATTACGGCGAAGTTCTTCAGGGCGGAAACGAGAGACTCGGAGCATATCAGAAAGCCATCGGAGCAACCACGGCAAGCTCCTACGGTGAGCAGATCAGAACAGCTTTAAAGAACAAGAATTTCCTGGTTTCAAACATCATGAACTACTGCATCCCTTCAGATGCAAACTCTGATGATCTTGTGACATGGGTAGAATCCCATGACAATTACATTAACGACGGAACATGGAGCGAGCTTACAGAAGCTCAGGTTCTCTTAGGTTATGCGATCATCACTGCAAGAGCTGACGGAACACCTTTATTCTTCTCTCGTCCCAAGGGTTCATCCACATCAAATATGTGGGGAAATAACACCATCGGTGAAGCAGGAAGCGATGCGTACAAGTCAGCTACCGTAAGAGAGGTAAACCTCTTTAGAAACAACATGGTGGGTCAGAGCGAGTATTTGAGAAACCCCAACGGTTCCGAGAGGATCCTCATGATCGAGCGTGGAAACAAGGGTATGACCATTGTAAATAACAGTCAGTGGAATTATGTACTCTCAGATATCACCACAAATCTTGCAGACGGAACATATGTGGATCACATTTCCGGAACCAATACTTTCACTGTTTCCGGCGGAAAGATAAGCGGAACCATCCCTGAAAACGGAGTTGTGGTTCTCTACAATACTTCCTCTTCAAACAGCGGTTCCAACAGTGGATCAAACAGTGGTTCATCAAATACAACAACTGTTTATTTCTACAATTCAAGCAACTGGAGTCAGGTATATGCATATGTATGGGGTCCCGGAGAACTTCTCGGCAAGTGGCCCGGAACAAAGTGCACAGCAGACGGAAGCAAATGGTACAAGATAACCCTGCCATCTGGACCCGCCTCCAACCTGCATGTAATATTTAACAATGGCGGAAACGGATCCCAGTCTCCGGACTATGTGATCAGTAATTCCACCAACGTCGAGATGAAGAATTCAAGCTCCACAAAATATACGTCAAAATCCGCAGCAGGATATTGATGTAGATAAAAACTTAATACGGATCTGAAAGCCTCCCGAAAGCCGGAAAATATGCGCGGTCTTCGGGAGGTTTTTTTACTTTATAGGAAATTCCTCCGAATTTCCTATAAAGTAAAAAGCGCTCCGCTAAGGATGCGCACTCGCGCGAGAAGAAGATTGTTGCTAAAGCAACACGCGCTCGGCGCGTAGAATCTCGCAAGCGAGATTCTTT
>JAGDCK010000083.1 GCA_017958585.1 Lachnospiraceae bacterium | reverse complement strand
ACAAGGTTTTGGGACTTGAGCTTGGAGCAGACGACTATATCGAAAAACCCTTTGACTCCAAGGAGCTTGTAGCCAGAGTAAAGGCAGTTCTTCGCAGATACAAGCCTGTCATATCAACTCCCGAGATCACGGATGAAAAGAAGGTCGAATACCCGGATATCTCCATATCCCTCACAAACTACTCCGTTATGTACAAGGGTCAGAGAGTTGACATGGCGCCAAAGGAGCTTGAGCTTTTGTACTTTTTGGCTTCATCACCAAACCATGTTTTTACAAGAGAACAGCTTCTGGACCAGATCTGGGGATACGAATCCGCAGTGGACACCAGAACCGTTGACGTACATATAAAGAGACTCAGGGAAAAGATCCATGGAAATTCCTTCTGGGAGATTGCAACCATCTGGGGAATAGGATATAAATTTGAGGTCAAGACCAATTAATGAGAAAGACACTTTATACCAAATTTCTAATTGCATACATTATCTTCGGTATCTTTGGATTTTTGATCGTTTCTACCTTTGTCCCCGCCATGGTGGACGACCTCTTAACCAGAAATAAGGCAGAGACCCTCTACTCCGAAGCTACCCTTATAGCAAACACCTACGCCTCGGGTCTTTATACTAACGATGTTACACTGGACGCGGTAAACACACAGATCACAAGCCTTTCAGTGTATTTAAATTCCGAGATTCAGATCATAAACCCCTCCGGCCGACTGGTGCTTGACACTTCAAAGGACCTTTTGTACGGCGAAGCCGAGTACATCGAGAATTTCGATTCAAGCCTTGGTGGCAATTCCTACTATGTCATCGACAATTTCTTTGGAACATTCCCCGGGGATGTTCTCACGGTCATTGCCCCCATCACCTCAAACTACAGAGTAAGGGGTTATGTGGTGATCCACAATGACCTGACGGACGTGGCAGCGCTTAACAACTCCATACTTACGATCTCGTATATCACCTTGTCCATACTGTTTTTGCTCTCCATGATAATCCTGATCTTCTTTACGGAGATTGTTTACGTACCATTAAGAAAGATCACTCATGCCACAGAGCAATACGCCGCCGGAAATATGCACTATGAGCTATCCGTGGAAAGTGACGATGAGATGGGATATCTTGCTGCAAGCCTAAGCTACATGGCAAGTGAGATTGCAAGATCCGAGGATGATCAGAAAAAATTCATTGCAAACGTTTCCCACGACTTCCGCTCTCCCCTTACCTCCATCAGAGGTTATCTGGAGGCCATGATCGACGGAACCGTCCCTTCGGAAATGTTTGATAAATATTTAAACATCGTTCTTAACGAGACGGAGCGACTTACAAAGCTTACAAACTCCCTGCTTACCTTGAACAACCTGAACACAAAGGGAATGATGCTTGAAAAATCCGACTTTGATATTAACAAAGTGATCAGAAATGTGGCCGCATCCTTTGAGGGAACTTGTCTTAAAAAGAATATCGCCATCGAACTGTTTTTGACGGATGACACCATGATGGTAAATGCGGATATGGGTAAGATCCAGCAGGTCTTGTATAACTTAACGGACAATGCCATCAAGTTCTCCCACAATGATTCGGTCATAAAGATCGAGACTTCACTTAAAAAGAATAAGCTTTTCGTATCAGTAAAGGACAGCGGTATCGGAATACCAAAGGATCAGCAAAAGCTTATCTTTGAAAGATTCTTTAAGTCAGACCTCTCAAGAGGAAAAGACAAAAAGGGAACAGGCCTTGGCTTATCCATCGTAAAAGAGATCATAAATGCTCACGGCGAGCATTTGAATGTGGTTAGTACCGAAGGAGTCGGAAGTGAATTTATATTTTCACTGTCCCCCTCAAAATCCACACAGAACGAAGACTAAAAAAATGGTTTTGGATATTCACTATCCAAAACCATTTTTTTACTTTATAGGAAATTCCTCCGAATTTCCTATAAAGTAAAAAGCGCTCCGCTAAGGATGCGCACTCGCGCGAGAAGAAGATTGTTGCTAAAGCAACACGCGCTCGGCGCGTAGAATCTCGCAAGCGAGATTCTTT
>JAGDCK010000082.1 GCA_017958585.1 Lachnospiraceae bacterium | reverse complement strand
CTGTGTTGCATCAACGCTCACGTTTATTGAAACAAGAGGTTAACTGTGGTAGAATTCATCTGTATGTTCGAAAACTTTTACAGAACATCGGAAAGGCAATGCTATGTTAGATCTACTTATAAATAATATGAATATTTCAGTGTTATTGGGAATTGTTTTTTCCTTTGCGGTCACATTTACAGCCACCGCTTTGTTAAAGGATAAGCTTCCAAAGGACGGGGGCAGAGAATTTGCCCATGACGGAAAGCTTTCCAAGGGAAAGCCCAGGGGAGCCGGAATCATCTTTGTACTTACATTTGTATGTGCCGGACTTGTATTCGGAGTGCTTAATCTTGAAAATATGATATATCTGGTGCTTATGACAATATGCATGTTTACGGGCTTTTTTGATGATGCAGCCGAAAAACCCTGGAACGAATACAAAAAAGGTGCCCTCGACCTTGTGGTATCGATCCTTGTGGCTGTGACATTTTTGTATTTTAATCCCGCAGCGGTAAATCTGGCGATCTTTGGAGTGTCATTTTCACTCCATCCAATCATTTACGGTATCTTAATCGTGATCCTGGTATGGGTTTCTGTGAATGTCACAAACTGCTCCGACGGAGTGGACGGACTCTCGGGAACTCTTTCCATCATAACGATGATGAGCATATATTTCCTGTGCAATATTCTGGGCGTGGCAGGGGAGTTTACACCGCTTATATTATTCTTTGTGATGAGCCTGATAGCTTATCTGTGGTTTAACGCTACCCCCAGCATTCTCATGATGGGAGATGCGGGAAGCCGCGCCATGGGAATCTTTATCGCCATGGCCATATTAAAGAGCGGTGCGCCCCTTCTCTATATTCCACTTGCAATCGTTCTCATAGTGGATGGAGGCCTGGGACTTATAAAGGTTTCGGTCATCAGGTTTTTGCATGTTCACATCATGAGTAACCTCAGAACCCCCATTCATGACCATGTGAGAAAAGTAATGAACTGGAGTAACACACAGTGCGTATACAGATTTGCAATCATTCAGATCGTGGTGTCAGCCATCACGCTTTATCTTGTGAAGATCTGAAAATAAGGACTATGAATGCTTGTGAAAGGTTTGGTGACGTAAATGTATGATAAATTAACACCATCCGACATCAAAAAGATGGAGGAAGAGATTGAATACAGAAAACTTGTGGTCAGGAAAAATGCCCTTGAAGATGTAAAGGAAGCAAGAGCACAGGGGGACCTCAGTGAGAATTTCGAGTATTATGCGGCAAAAAAATTCAAAAATCAGAACGAGAGCCGCATCAGATATCTGGAGAGAATGATAAAGACCGCAAATGTGATCCCTGAGGATTCTGCGGATGACGAAGTAGGCATTAACAATGCGGTTAAGATCCTCTTTATCGATGACAATACTGAGGAGACTTACAAGATAGTTACCACGGTTCGTGCAAATTCGCTGGAAAACCTCATAACCAACGAATCACCTCTTGGCAAGGCACTTTTAAAAAAGAAAGTCGGAGATATCGCCCATGTGCAGGTTAATGCCAACGTGGGTTATGATGTAAAGATACTTGAGATTGATAAATCAGCTGCGGACGAGGATGACAAGCTCGCAAGCTTCTGATCTTGTGTGACACAGAATTTATTCGGGGCAGTACCCGGATAGGGATTGGAGATTTACGTAGATTAATGAAAAAATACATTTTGTTTGACCTGGACGGAACCATTTCCGATTCTGCGGAAGGAATCACAAAAAGTGTGCAGTATGCCCTCTCAAAGGTTGGGATAGAGGAAAATGACCTTGATAAACTGAAGGTTTTCATAGGACCGCCCATTACAGAGAGTTTCCCGGAGTTCTACGGATTAAACGAGGAACAGACGACGGAAGCGGTTAAATATTACAGAGAAAGATATAACGAGACAGGAAAATACGAGAACAAGCTTTACGACGGCATGGCTCTGATGCTTAAGCGTCTTAAGGACAACGGTTTTCATCTGGCGGTTGCAAGCGGAAAGCCCAGGGCATTTTGCCGGGACATTCTGGATTATTTTCATATAACTCAGTATTTTGAAGTGATATCCGGAAGTGAGCCGGACGGATCTCTGCTTAAAAAAGAAGATATAATAAATGATGCGCTTAATAAGCTTTTCCACTACAAACCCATCCGTAAGGAAGAGGTTTATATGGTGGGCGACAGGAAATTCGATGTGGAGGGGGCAAAGCGCGCCGGGGTAGAGTGCGTTGGCGTCACCTACGGATTCGGATCCCTGGAGGAGTTAAAGGAAGCAAAGGCTGATTATATAGTGACGGATGTGCAGAAGCTTTCCGAGTTTTTGATGAGGGAAGCGGAGGAAGCAGCAGATAAGCCTGTATCGGAAAAGGAGAAGAGCTTCAGCCCTTCAAAAAAGATCTGGCTTGTGGCTTTTCCCATATTAATGTTTTTGGTGATCAGACAGATCGCGGTCATAATGTTCATGCTGTTTGCACAGTCCATTCTCCCTGCAGGCCTTCAGAGCGCAGTATTTGAATTTAACGAGGCAGGGGAGCCTTCGGCTCTGACGGGAAATGCAACTGTCATAATCTACGCCCTTTCATATATGGTGGCAGGCATCGTTACTTTCCCCAGGGCGAGAGTAGCCATTACCAAGACTGAAAAAAGTGACAGGCTCTTACATATAAAGAAGGACTCGAAACTTAGCGTTACTTTGTTTGTGATAACATTAATAACAGGTGTTATTGGAATCAATATGCTCTTTGAGACAACGGGTCTTAAAGCGGCTTCGGAAGGTTATCAGACAGTCAGCATGACCCAGTACGGCGCGGCTTTCCCCATAGGTCTCATCTGTTTTGGCCTTGTGACACCTGTCTGTGAGGAACTATTATTCAGAGGCGTTGTCTACAATTATATAAAGAAGATGGGCCGCATCAGTTTTGCGGTGCTTATCTCAGCATTTTTGTTTGGTACTTATCACGGAAATGCCATCCAGTCAGTGTACGGATTTTTGTTCGGACTGCTTTTTGCATACGGATACGAGTATTACGGAAAGTTCTATGTGCCGGTGCTGTTACACATTGGAGCAAACATCCTTGCCTACAGTTTAAGCCGTATTTTCCCGGAGGGCAGTGCCTTTGTTAACCTTCCCGTGGCCATAGTTTTTACGGCAATTGCGCTTATAAGCGCTGTGTTCCTATACAGAACAAAGAAAGTTATATGATCTAAAAAGTGGGAGTAAAAAGATGGAAAAGACCAAGAGAATGTCAAATCTGGATCTGTACAGGTGTGTAGCCATGATGTTTGTGGTGGTTTTGCATTATCTGGGAAAGGGAGATATCCTTCAGCCCGTGGAAAGTGCGGAACTTACCGCTGTTTCGGTGACCGCAAGGATCCTCGAGACCTTCGCCATTGTGGCGGTAAATTCATACATGCTCTTAAGCGGTTATTTCCTCGTGGAGTCCGGGTTTAAACTCAGGAAACTCATAGGCCTGGTGCTTCAGGTGTGGTCATTTTCAGTGGCTTTCGGAGTGATCGGACCCCTTCTTGGCATGCTTCGTGAGGCAAATCTCGATACTCACTATGTGCTGACCATCCTGTTTCCGGTGACCATGGTCCACTACTGGTTTATGACAGCCTATGTGATACTCTTTGCAATGCTGCCCTTCATCCTTCCCACCATAAAAAAGATGGACAAGAATCATTTCCGGGTGGCGATATGGGTTGTGCTTATAATTTTCTCCGTCTTAAAGACCGTTGTACCCTTCAGACTTGAGTCGGATGCAAAAGGTTATGACGCTCTGTGGTATTTTTGCATGTTCCTTGTGGGAGCTTATATCAGGCGCTTTGGCTTAAAGAGTATAAATACCATGAAAAAGAGCCTGATCATTTATTTTGTAAGCGTAGCTTTAATCCTCTGTGAAGCCTTCATTTTCAGGGCGGTAAATTTAAAGACGGGAAGCCTGTCATTTATTATCTCATATATGTATGAATATAATCATTTCCTTGTGGTTCTTGAGACCATAGGGCTCTTTGGCATATTCCAAAACATGACTCTCCCGGAGAAAGCGGGCGACTGCATTTCCAGGATCGCACCCTATTCCCTGGGCGTTTATCTGTTCCATGAAAATATAGGTGTCAGATACGGATGGGAAATGAGGCTTTTTGCATACAGAGTGACAAACCCCGCAAATCTCATAGCTTTTATGCTTATCGCGGTGCTTGTCCTGTTTGTGATGGGAGTATGCTTTGACTGGCTTAGGAAAAAGATATTTGACTTTTTGCATAAATGGTTATGCCATGTCAGGTTCTACAAAAAGATTTACGGTTCAGTTTTACGTATAGATGAAGGTTTTGGAGAGATTTAGGATGAGTGAAAAAAAGATATCTCTTAAAAGCATTGATATTTTGCTGCTTTTGATATTGATTTTATATCCCCTCAGGCATATAAATATCGGAATCGATCTGCAGGATACAGGATACAGTATGGCAAATTTCAGATACTTTTCCCTGGATCATGTGGATCCCATGTGGTATTTTTCCACGTTTTTTGCAAATACATGCGGATATTTGCTTTCAAAGTTTCCATTTGGTTCAAGTTTTATAGGGCTTAATGCGTATACAGCCCTTAGCGTGAGCCTCGCATCGTTTCTGGTATACAGATTTGCCACAAAGAAACTTAATATTTCTGCAGGGATCACATTTATCGGCATTATCATAGCAGAGAGCCTTTGCTGGTGCCCTACGGCGGATCTTTACAATTATCTCACGTATCTATTTTTGACCATCACGGTGATACTTGTATATAAAGGCATCATGGAAGAGAAGAATCTGATGCTCTTTTTGGCGGGAGCGGTGCTTGGCGCCAATATTTTTGTCAGGTTTTCAAATCTTCCGGAGGCGATACTTATAGTGGCTGTCTGGGGGATCGGAGTTTTTGAAAAGATCGAGGATCCGTCCCAAAAGGGTGCGTTTAAGAGAACTGTTTCAAGGACGCTTTTTTGCCTTTTTGGATATCTTGCCACATTGGCATTAGTATTTTTGTTCATTCAGATCAAGTACGGCTTTGGAACTTATATAGAGGCCATCACAAGGCTTCTTGGAATGACTGATACCGCAAAGGACTATACCCCTCAGGGAATGCTCTTTAAGGTGTTTAACAGCTATATTGACAATATCTATTGGATAAACAGGATCATTGTGTTCATGTTTGCGGGAATCGTGTCGGAATGCTTTGTGATGTATACCTTTAAGACCCCAAAATGGGCTTCAAAACTTGCGGTATGTACTTCCGTTCTGTGGGCTGTCGCAATGACCGCGTTTTTGATCGTTAGAGGTTACACATCCCTTAATTACCGCTCATACGACCCCATGATCCTACCTGCCACAAGCTTTCTGATACTTACTCTGGCTGTGCTTTTTGTGGTATCCGTAAGTCCCAAAACGAAAAAGGGCGAGAGACTCATCGCCATGCTTGTGTTCTTGGAGGTGTTTGTCACATCCATCGGAAGTAATAACGGGCTCTTCCCCTCATTCAACAATCTCTTTTTGGGGGCGGTGCTCTTACTATATTTCCTCTACGGATTAAAGGATCTGAAGCCTTTGGAGATAAAGGAGTTTAAGTTTTACATTCCTTTTAACAGCGTGAAGGTATTTGCGGGATCGTTTTTGCTTTTGTGCTTCGTGCAGTTCTTTGTATTCGGCTTGGAATTTACTTTTGCGGAGGCAACGGGGGTGAAGGATACTTCCGGAAAGACCACAGTCAACAGAGTGCTTAAGGGCGTCAAAATGGACCCTCAAAAGGCAAAGACTCTTGATGAACTCACAGAATTTATCTACGAAAACAGCCTCTCAGGTAAGGAAGTCATTCTCTACGGTGATATCCCGTCCATGTCTTTTTATCTGGAGATGCCTGCGGCTTTTAACAACTGGAGCGACCTTGAGTCGTACAAAAAGGCGGTTTTGGAAGAAGAACTTTCAGACCTTGATACAATGCCGGTGATTATCTTTGGCAGAGTCGTTACAGGTGAGTATGAGGATGCTTATCTTGGCGATGGGGCAGAGTATTTCTCAGACAATCAAAAGAAGCTTCTTAAATACGAAAAATACATGTTGATCAAAGACTTTATGGCAGAGAATGATTATGAGCAGGTTTTTGAAAATGAGAGCTATGCAGTGTATTTTGTTAATGATAAATAGTTTGCCGCTTGGCTTATTGCTGTAACAAATAAAAACGGATATAAAGAAACCCGGAGACTTAACAGTTTCCGGGTTTTATTTTGCATATAGGTTATAAAGACTAATTACAGTAACTGAAGTCCTTTTGTCTCAGCAAGTTCCATGACTTCGTCGGGCCACAGGGATGACTGAACCTCACCGATGTGAGCTTTTCTTAAGAAGAACATGCAGATCCTGGACTGACCGATACCGCCACCGATGGTGAAGGGAAGCTCTTCTTCAATAACAGCCTTGTGGAAAGGAAGTGATGCTCTCTCGGGGCATCCTGCCTTGTCGAGCTGCTCCAAAAGGGCTTTTTTGTCAACTCTGATACCCATGCTTGAAAGCTCAAGGGCAATGTCAAGAACAGGGTAGTATACGAAGATATCACAGTTAAGTCCCCAGTCATCATAGTCGGGAGCACGTCCGTCGTGAGGCTTTCCGTTTCCGAGCTTATCGCCGATCTTCATGATGCAGACAGCGCCTTTAGCCTTTGCGATGAAATACTCTCTCTCCTTGGGAGTGTTATCGGGGAACATCTCCTCAAGCTCCTCTGTGGTGACAAAGAAAATATCGTGGGGAAGGATCTCCTCGATATAATCATAATTGATGGCCATGTATTTCTCAGTCTTTCTGAGTACTTTGTAAACTGTCTTTACTGTTTCCTTCAAAAACTCGATATTTCTGTCCTGCTTGTCGATGATCTTTTCCCAGTCCCACTGGTCAACATAGATGGAGTGGATGTTGTCAACCTCCTCGTCGCGTCTGATGGCGGACATATCTGTGTAAAGACCCTCGCCGGTTCTGAATCCGTATTTTTTTAATGCGTATCTCTTCCATTTTGCAAGGGAGTGAACCACCTCTGCCTGTCTGTTGTTCTGATGAGGAATATCAAAGGCAACAGGTCTCTCAACACCGTTTAAGTTATCGTTGAGACCTGATGCGGGATCAACGAAAAGAGGTGCGGATACTCTGAGGAGGTTGAGTCTCTCAGACAAAAGTGACTGAAATACGTCTTTAACCATTTTGATGGCTACCTGAGTCTCGTGAAGATTGAGCTCAGATTTATAATCCTTGGGTAATCCATTGGTTATCATTTATTTTTACCATTCCTTATCAAAGAATATTAATTTACTTCCTATACTATTTAACGGCATTTATGCCTATTTGGCAAGTAAAATTTAGGGCTTGAAAGCAAAAATAACCCTTGTTTTTTACTGTCTGAATTTAAGCGTCAACTTTATCGAATATTCGTGCTTTACAAACCAGATATCTTATTGTATATTAAATCATGGTCGTCGAGGGGAGAAGAGGACATACTACCCCGGGAGGACCTTTTTTTGTGCCCAAAAAGCTATTTATTTGGCTTTGCATAAGGAGTTGCGGGTTGTTGTTCTTTTCTTCATTAAAATATATTTATTCTTTTAATGCCGAAAAGAAAGGATGGTGTTTGATTTGACAAAAACGATTCGATTTAATCCCGAAGAAGTACAGGATTTTGTAAATGCAGCTTCAAAATGCGACTTTGATATTGATGTTTCTTATAACAGATATATCGTTGATGCAAAGTCATTTTTGGGTGTTTTCGGTCTTGATTTAAGACAACCCCTGCGCGTTTCCTATAACGGATTTAATTCCATGTTTGAGGAATTTTTGAAAAGAAAAACTATTGCCTGCTAAGCCCGGCAAAAGACATTGTTGTGAGAGTAGAGAAAACATTGATTGATTCAATGTTTTCTTTTTTTTATAGCAACGAGCCAAGATAAAGAATGCCACGAAAAACGCATATCTTCAGATTCATTGACAGTCTGACCTAAAGAGGATAAGATAGGTAAACAAAAATTAACTGTAATGAGAGCTGAAAAATGAATGGAAATACGACAAAAAGATATGCAGTGATAAGCGATGTGCATGGAAATTACAAAGCGTTGGAGGCTTTTTTGGAATATTGCAGTACTCACCCGGTGGATGGGATAATCGGTTTGGGAGATTATATGACGGACAGTCCATATCCGGAGCGCACCATCGCACTGTTAAAACAGATGCGGGAACAGTACCGGTGTTATATGATCCGTGGTAACCGTGAAAATTATCTCTTAGATAATCTGCGAAATGACCGGGGCTGGAAGCCGTCTTCTGCCAGTGGGTGTTTTTATTATACCGCCGGACGCCTGTCTCAGGTTGATATGGAATTTCTGGGGAACATGCCTGAGGAAATGAAAGTCATTATCAAGGGGTGCCCGGAACTCTATATTTGTCATGGCATACCGGGAAATGTACGCGGAAATGTAGATTATAATCCGGAACTTAAAGAGATCTCCCTAAGTAACCTGAAGGGGAAATATCTCCTTGGAGGCCACAGTCATATTCAGGAAATATATGAGCACGGCGGAAAAACATATCTAAATCCCGGCTCTCTGGGGCTTGCATTAGATGGTATAGGACGGCATGCTCAGTTTGCGATTATTTATGGTGATCCGGATGAGTGGAAAATAGAGTTATGTTCCATTCCCTACGATGCGGATTCTTTTTTGAAGGATTTTACGGAGAGTGGGTTGGATGAACTTGGATTTGTCCTAAACCGGGCAGTTAAGAAAACGGTCACTACCGGAATCAACTATGTTATAAACTGTGTTACGGCAGCAGAGAAAGAGGCGGGGATGCCCCCTGATCTGATACCGGAAGAAGTGTGGGACAAGGTCGCACTTAAACTGGGGATTTAATGATGATTCGGACATTTGGCGACTTAAACACAGATGAGACTCGTGAAGCGTGTTTCATCTGTGTTTATTTAATTTAGTTAAAACTGCTGCAAATGCCTAAATCAAACGTGTTGACCTGCGTATTAAAACGTTGTAGCGTAATAGGCAAATATGTTAATCTAAAGGAAATATTTGGAACAGTTTTTTCGCGGATTCTTTTGAGAATACTGTTATCTTATTGTATATACTGCAGTATATTCGGATGGAGTTTTGTTTTTATGGCAAAGGTGCATGATACAAAAAAAGTGAATATTTCTGTCAGGGGCCTGGTGGAGTTTCTGCTTAGGAGCGGGGATATAGATAACAGGCGTCATTCTGCAGTCATGACTGCCATGCAGGAGGGAAGCAGGATCCACAGAAAGATCCAGTCCCGCATGGGTGAGGAATATGAGGCGGAAGTTCCCCTTGTATACGAATATGATACCGGAAAGTACACCCTTATAATAGAGGGCAGAGCAGACGGCATCATAACGGAGGATGCAGGTGTTACAATAGATGAGATAAAGGGCACCTACAGGGATTTAAAGAAAATAAAGGAGCCTGAGCCGGTTCATCTGGCCCAGGCAAAATGTTATGCGTATATTTACGGTTCCTATGAAGGATTAAGCGATATTTCAGTCAGAATGACTTATTGCAACATGGAAACCGAGGAAATACGCTATTTTTATAATGATTATTCCATGGACGAGCTTAAAGAATGGTTCATGGAGCTGGTAAAAGAGTATTTAAAGTGGGCGGATTACAGCTATGAATGGAGATTGAAGCGTCAGGACTCCATCCACAGCACGGATTTCCCCTTTGAATACAGAACCGGACAAAAAGAGCTGGTGACCCATGTGTACAACACGGTCTTTCATGGAAAGAAGCTGTTTCTGGAAGCACCCACAGGAGTCGGGAAGACCATTTCCACGGTTTTCCCTGCGGTGAAGGCCATGGGAGAAGACCTGGCAGACAGGCTCTTTTACTTTACGGCAAAGACCATCACCAGGACCGTGGCTGAGGATACTTTCTCCATCATGAGAAAAAAAGGGCTTCACTTTAAGAGTGTGATCCTGACTGCAAAGGATAAGGTCTGTATCCTGGAGGAGCCTGACTGTAATCCGGAGAGCTGTCCCTATGCCAAGGGGCATTTTGACAGGATAAATGATGCGCTCTATGACATCATCACAAATGAGGAAAATCTGTCCCGGGAGGTCATAGATTCATATGCCGCAAAGCATGAGGTGTGTCCCTTTGAATTTGCGCTTGATATAAGTTTGTTTTGTGACGGTATAATCGGAGATTACAATTATCTCTTTGACCCCCATGTGTATCTGAAAAGATTTTTTGCAGAGGGAAATGAGGGGCGTTATATATTCCTGGTGGATGAGGCCCACAACCTGTTGGACAGGGGGCGGGAGATGTATTCCGCCACTTTGATCAAGGAAAAATTCCTTGAATTAAAAAAGACACTCAATGAGATCATTGTGTCGGAAAGTGCTGAAAAGCCCGAAAATACTGGGATCAGCGGGCAGTTAAGCCTGTACGATTTGACACAAATGTCAGAAAAAGATGAAAATAGCGACAACTTCAAACCTACCCGGTCAATGGGTAATAAGAAGGGAAAAAAGGGCAAAAAGAGTGTCCT
>JAGDCK010000081.1 GCA_017958585.1 Lachnospiraceae bacterium | reverse complement strand
TTTTTCTCTTTTAACTTCAGATAGTTTCTGTAGTCATTTTTCAGATCGTTTATGGCATTTAATATTCCGTTTTCATCCGTCTGCTGTGAAAAGACACCCAAAAACTCTGCGGTACTCTTATCGACCTGTTCAATGTATTCGTTGTCTTTTGCTATCTCTTCTTCTATTTCGCGTAGCGGTGCAGGAGGTGTATTTCTCTTTTTTCCACCTGCCAGAAAAAGTATCACAAACACGATACCCACTACGCAAACCGCCGCGGACACACCCAGGGCTACACCTCTCAGATCTCCGAAGGTGAGCATATTAAGGTAAACCGCTGCCGCAAAAACAGCACCGAAGATCAGACAGATAAGACCGATATAAAGGTTCGTCCTGTCATTTTTTTTCTGTTCGAAAGCACGTCTCATTCCCGCAACGGTCTCAGCCTTTGATTCTATGACCGCTTTTTTTTCATTGCGCTCATTCCAGGCTTCCACATAGTTGTCAAAGATATCCTCTCCTATGTCTTTTCCCTCGAACTTGTTTTTCAGCATCTCAAATTCAAAGGCATCATCCTCAGTCAGTTCGCTGCTTTTTGCCTGCTGTCTTGCATCCGAAAGCTCATGGAGTTTTTCGAGGATCTCAGCATTTTTATCCTCATCATACGGATGCTGTGCAAACATTTTTTGCAAAAAATCGTATTCCCTTATCTCCTCCTCAGAAGGCTTGTAGAGATTTCTCGTCTGGACCGCTCTGGCCATCTTCTGGCTTCTGTCCAAATATTTGTGAACCGACTCTAAATCCGGCACATCTTTTTTGAAATATCCTCTTATCTCACGGTATTTCTTTTCCTTTGCGGCATAATTATCACAGATTCTCTTGTAGGAGGCCTGCTTTGCCATAAGGAGTTTGTTTTTGTCCATGAGAGACTGAATATGTCTGAGTTCCTCGATCTTCTTTTTATACTCTTCTCTGTTTGCGATCTCCTCTTTTTGTCTGGTTTTATTGCTCTGAATGGCTTCATCGAGTCCCGGTGCACTCCTTAATTTATATTCCTGCTCCGTTATCTCGCTCTTTAACCTGTTTATCTCTCCCGTCTTTCTGTCGGGTGTCAGAGCATTGATGGAATTTTTGAGGGAATTCATCACCTGCTCGTAATTGTTGATATCATCCGTCACCTCCGTGAGGTTCCCGATCTTGGCATTTATGCCGTCCGTGGACTGAGTCTCACAATCATTCTGTGAGATCATGATGGTCCTCATAAATGATGCGGAATCTATCTGAAACAATTCCTCGCCTATATTATCCGAAAAATCATTGCTTAACAGATTCGTGCTCTCATCATAAAGAGCAAATGTGTCCTCAGAGATCTTGTTTTTAAAGGTTCTGACGATCCTGTATTTTTTGCCACCTGCAAAAAAGGACAGACTTCCGCCGTACACTCCTCCCTGCCATGGCGCGTATTTTCTCCTCTCATTAATGAGTTCATCTCTTTTTCCCTCATTGTCAAAGCCATAGAACATGACCTTTACAAAAGCGGCAAGAGTACTCTTTCCCCAGCCGTTGTCACGTAAAAACACATTGAGACCGGATTCGAACTCGCAGTTGAAATTGCTGAATTTTCCAAAATTTTCGATGTGGAGAGCCGTAATCTTCATCAGTCGATCACCTCCCCCATCAGCGCTTTGATACCGTATCTGATAATGCCTGCCTGCTCCTCCGCAGTCAGTTCTTCGCTGGAGATAACGGTTCGCACGAATTCACCCTTTAAGGATTTATCATTTTTGAAAGCATCATAATCCACTTTAAAGCCGGATTTGTCTTTTAGCTTGACATAATAATATGAATCTCTGAAATGTGTCTTTATCAGAGCCGGATCCTTTTCGCAGGTATAATCCACATCACCTGTGAGGACTATCTTTACAAGGTCTGAAGAAGGTATATCCTCTTCTTTTAAAGTCTGCTCAGCTCTTTTTATACAGTCATTACTGGTAAGGCACTCCGAGATGTCCACAAAAACCTCATGCAGATTTCTGGATGCCGCCTTTATGAACTCAGCGGAGTAAAGCATCCTGTCCTCGTCGATATCAAGTACCACGAAACCATGGGGTCCGCATTCATCAAAGCCTCTGCCTTCAAGGCACCCCGGATAACAATATTTTCCTCTGCCGTCAAGGGCATCCATTTTGTAGCTGTGTATATGGCCAAGAGCCAGATAATCTATGCCCTTGTTCTTTAGTTCCTTCAGATTGATGATCTCCGCCTTGTCCTTTGAGGCCGACTGAGATTCCTGTCCGTGAAGCACCAGGATATTAAAATTAGTCATATCAAGTCCCGCCAGAGAATAAAATGAATTTGAATTGGCAGGAGTGAGTTCGATACCGGATATGGCAATGTTACCTTTCTCACCTATATGGTATGTGGTCAGTTTATCCGAAAAAAGTTTGAGATTCTCAGGAATTGTCTGAAGGGAACTCAGGAAATTATCACTGTCATGGTTTCCTTTCAGATAAAAGAAATAAATATCCGGATTATCCTCGATCGCCGCAAGGACGCAGTTTCTCGCAGCCGCGGAAACACTCTTTGTATCAAAGAGATCCCCGGCTATTATGATAGCTAAAACACCCTCTTTTACGGCATAGTCTATCATTTTCTTAAAAGTCAAAAGGAGTTCGTTTTTTCTCTCCTTTGCTTTTTCCTTAGTCAATAATCCGGTCATGGAAGAATCAAGATGAAGGTCTGCACAATGTATTATTTTCATATTTATCCCCTCCATGTTTTTAGTTTAACATATCGAAGAGAAATTTCCATCTCTTCGTGCAAATTTTTGCAGTTAAAAAAAGATTTTGTTGACAGTACCGTAAACCTGTGATATTTTTTGTGTATGAGGTGTATTAATTGTTTTAATACACTTATGAATCTGAAAGGAGAATTCTATGATCACGCTGGATTACAGAGACAAGCGACCGATCTACGAGCAGGTGACGGAAAAACTGTCGCACCTGATCGTATGCGGCGCCTTGGATGAAAACACTAAACTCCCCTCTGTGCGGCAGTTGGCTCTTAGTCTTTCGGTAAACCCCAATACGATCCAACGGGCTTATTCGGAATTAGAGTCCAAGGGCTACATATATACAGTTGTGGGAAGAGGCAATTTCGTATCCGAGAAAAAATCATGGGCCGACACACTTGACAGCGCCCTTGAATCGGCTATTCAGAGTCTGGTGCAGACTGCTCTTGCCTCCGGATACTCAAAGGAAAGCCTGTTACAATCCATATCGCAGATCTATGAAAAAATGATCAAGGAGGCAAACAATGATTGAGATAACGAATCTGCACAAAGAGTTTGACGACATCACCGCTCTCGAATCAGTTACTGCCTGCATCGAGGAAGGCCATGTATACGGACTGATCGGTACAAACGGCGCAGGTAAGAGTACTCTCCTGCGTACCATCGCCGGGATATACAGACCTGACAGGGGAAACGTTAAAGTGGACGGTGAGGAAGTATATGAAAATACAGAGCTTAAAGCAAAGATATTTTATATTTCGGACGACCAGTTCTTTTTGAGCGGTTCCACACCACAGGTAATGGCAGATCACTACAAGACCTACTATCCCGGTTTTGACACGGAGCGTTTTGAAAAACTCCTGGGGATCCTAGGCCTTGACAAAAACAGAAAAATATCCACTTTTTCAAAGGGAATGAAAAAACAGCTGTCCGTTGTGATCGGCATATGCGTAGGTTCAAAATACCTTCTCTGCGACGAGACCTTCGACGGACTTGATCCCGTAATGAGGCAGGCTGTAAAGAGACTTTTTGTTGATGAGATGGACAAGAGGGACTTTACTCCCGTCATAGCTTCACACAACTTAAGGGAGCTTGAAGACATATGTGAACATGTGGGACTTTTACACAAAGGCGGCGTGGTATTTTCAAAAGACCTGGATGAAATGAAGCTTGGCGTTTACAAGATCCAGTTCGTTCCGGGCGCGGACACCGACAAAAAGAGCATGATGAGTGCCTTTGACGTGCTCACAAGCAGTCTCACCGGTTCGCTCATCACCATGACAGTCAGGGCATCCCGTGAGGAGATCGAGTCCAAAATGCTTGAATTTTCTCCCGTCTTTTGGGAAATACTTCCTCTCTCACTGGAGGAGATCTTTATAAATGAAACGGAGGTGTTGGGATATGACTTCACAGATCTCACTGTTTAAGATAATGAATGCGGAGACCAAAAAGCGCAAGTGGATCCCCGCACTTTCAACAGTAACACAGTTGATCCTGGGCATTATTGTGTTTACGCTGTTAGTGGGAAATGCATCGAGCAACACTTACTACTATATTGATAATCCCACCGCATCTAAGGAAACATATATCGCCAGGGATATTTTTTCTCTCGCTACCCATTACTTCTTTGTTATCGAGGGCATTATAGCCATGGTTGGTGCATTTATCTGTGCCATGTTCTCCTTTGACTATCTCTTTAACAAAAACAAAGTTGATTTTTATCATGCTCTGCCTGTAAAGAGAGAAAAAATGTTTACGGCCCTTTCGTTAAACGGATTTTTTTACTGGCTGATACCTGCATTTATCACTCATGTGATCGCATATTTTATATGTCTGCCCCATGTGGTGAAAACCGAGTTTTTCGGAATGCTTTCAAAGGAAATGTCGGTACAGTTTACGATTTTGATACTCACATACCTCGGAGTATATTTTGCATTTATTCTCGGAGTGCTGTTAAGCGGAAATTACATCAGTGCTCTGGCAAACATGGGGTTAGTATCATGTGCCATTACCATAATCTATCTGATATGGACACTTGTATTAGAAGAATATACAGAAACAGCCATTGCAAATATGGATAAGATCGAATTATTTGCATCTCTTTCTCCGCTCCCGGGTGCCATTGGACTCTTTGATGTAGGATTTAACGGTCTCGAAAACAAGATCGGATATTGCATTATATATATTCTGATCACAATCATCATGGCCGCGATCTCACTGTTTCTCTACAAAAACAGAAAGAGTGAGAACAGTGAAAAAGGTGCAGTATACAAACCTGTTCAGAATGTTTTCACAGTGATCGTCACTGTTGTGGCTGCAGTACTCATCGGATCACTGTTTAGAGAATTAAGTAACGGAGCTCAAGATTTCTGGTCCATAGTCGGAGCGCTCATGGGTGCAGTTCTTGCATACAGCCTGATAAGTATTATATTTAATGCCTCCGCCAAAAACTTCCTTGGCAATAAGGCATTGTTTATCACAAGCATATGTGTATCCGCAGTTCTTCAGCTGATATTTATCACCGGGCTTTTCGGATATGACAATTATATCCCGAAAAAAGAAAAGCTTGAGAGCATCACAATCCTGCCCAACACTTTCAGGGATGACGGTGCAAACCTATTATTAGGCGATGACGGTGAAGTATTTTTTGACTATGAGGCTCTCCAGATAAGTAATGTTGATATCAAAGTTCCTCTTGACGAAGGCTATGCACTGGCAGAGAGAATGGTACAGGCTCGTACAGAAGACAGCGACTATATGGTTTATTGCACCGTCAGATACAACTTAAAAAACGGCAGAAAGATCTACAGAGAATACTATATCCGAGATACCTTCATAGATATGGTTGACTGCGTGCTGAATGCAGAAGGCTACAAAGAAACATTTTACAAGATAAGCACACAGAATTTTATAAAACCGCTGGGGGTAACCGTAGAGGATAATAACTTCGATGGAGCAACCCTCACCGAGAAAGAAGCTGATGAACTTCTTGCCTGCTATGAAAAGGATTTTGATTCCCATTATAGTGCTGAGGAATTATTCAAAGAATATAATGACCCTTCAAATATGTACCGTATAGAATGTTATTACAATGAAAAAGGATGGCCCTCCGTAAATCTTCAAATCCCGGAGAACTATACCGAAACAATAAAGTATATAGAAGAAAACCTGCAATTAACAGATACGGCTGACTCTCCTTACCTCTACAAAGACTATCCCGCTATCGCAGAGTAGGAAAAGTGCGCCGCTAGGCGCACAATGAAAAGCCCCGACCGTAAGGTCGGGGTTTTTCTTGTGAAATATGATAATGGCATTTATCAACATGAGTAGTTCGTGATCACTTCCGATCACAATGGTTAGTATACACTAACTATTATGAGTTTGCAATAACTTTTTTGAAATTATTTTTTT
>JAGDCK010000080.1 GCA_017958585.1 Lachnospiraceae bacterium | reverse complement strand
TTAAGACAGTTACAACCCATGCGGAGACTGAGTTTGAATCGGACAAAGAGGTTGAGGAGACAGATATCAACAATCTCTCAAGCTATGCCATAGAGAGGGCTTACGAACAGTTTCAGAAGGAAAATGACACCGGCCTTAAGTATTATTGTGTGGGATATACTCCCATGAGATATTACATGAACGGTTATCAGATCGGTAACCTGGAGGGTCACAAGGCAAAGCAGATAGGCCTAGACCTTATAGCCACGTTTTTACCTGATGACGTGGTGGATGGCCTCTATAAAGCGGTGGAGCTTGCCAATCTCCATGTGGCAAATCTCACACTGGAGCCCATTGCAGCAATTCAGGTTGCAATTCCGGAGAAATTCAGAATGTTAAACATGGCCCTCGTTGATGTGGGCGCAGGAACAAGCGACGTTTCCATCACAAAGGACGGAACCATCACTGCATATGGCATGATCCCTGTTGCCGGAGATTCTCTTACTGATATACTTGTTCAGCACTGCCTGGTGGATTTTGATACCGCAGAGATGATAAAGAGAAAAGCCGGAGAGAGTGATATTGTGGAATACAACGATATCATGGGATTAAAGCAGACCATCTCAGCAGAGGAAGTTTCAAAACTTTTGAAATCTGAAGTTGAATCAATGACCGAGAAGGTCGCAGATTGCATCAAGGAATTAAACGGAGACAAGCCCGTAAGCGCCGTATTTGTGGTGGGCGGAGGAGGAACCGTTCCGGGATATACCGAAAGCCTTGCAGAGAAGCTTGGCATTGTGACTGAGAGAGTTGCCATCAGAGGCGAGGAAGTCATGGGAGACATCGTCTTTGACATGGAAAATGCTGAGAAGAGCTCCCTCATGGTAACCCCCATCGGTATCTGCTTAAGCTATTATGAGCAGAACAATAACTTTGTCATCGTGGAATTTAATGATGAGAGAGCAAAGCTTTATGACAACGGTCATCTGACTGTTACGGATGCGGCTATGCAGCTTCAGTTCCCCAACGAGGACCTGTTCCCCAAGCGCGGCAAGGCCCTTACTTTCACAGTAAACGGAAAGAGCCACATGATGAGAGGGTCTCTTGGTGAGGCTGCCATCATAAAGGTAAATAATGAGCCTGCCGATATGTACACCCAGGTTCACGGAGGAGATATCATTTCCGTTGTGCCTTCTACTGTAGGTGACGATGCAAAGATAGAGATCGGAAGGATCAAAGAATTTACCGAGCGCATAGGAGTTGTGGTAAACGGTAAAAAGATCGTTCTGCCAAAGACTGCCAATGTATCAGGTAAGAGAGTAAATGAGTTTACTCCCGTGGCTGAAGGCGACAATATTGAGATCCACAATTATTATACGGTTTCAGAGATCGCAGAGTTTCTTGATCTTGATATAGTGGGGGATATCTTTGTAAATGAGACCAAGGCTAATCTGAGTACCAAGGTTTATGAAGGATTCACATTATCCTTTGACAACAGCGCCGTAGCGGTTTCCGCAAAGGGAAGTGACAATGCTTCGGCGGAAAAACATTCTGATGTTAAGGAAGATATTTCTGCGAAGGCTTCAAATGAGGGTACATCAGTGGCAAGTGCTTCAAGTGAAAGCAGTTTAGACGTAAAGGCCTCATCCGATACAACAGGTTTATCCGGTTCGACCGGTTTAGTTGATCCGGCAAATGATTCATCAGATGTTTCAGGAACCGCAGAGGCATCCGAAGAGGATACAGACGGAGCGAAAACCGGTAACAAGTTAAATATTCCCGTGAGCGTAACCGTAAACGGTAAGATTTACAGGCTCTCAGGGAAACCTTCCTACGTATTTGTGGATGTTTTTGATTATATCAATTTCGATCTCAAAAACTCAAACGGAAGGTCCATAGTCACTCAGCTAAACGGAAGAAATGCCGAGTACATGGAAAGACTTAAAGACGGAGACGTCATCAACATCTATTGGAAATAGATATTAAGTAAAGTAAAAAGGAAATTGTTATGAGATTATGCAGTATTGCCAGCGGAAGCAGCGGCAATTGTATCTATGTGGGTTCCGACACAACACATTTGTTGGTGGATGTTGGAATAAGCGGAAAGAGAACCGAGGCCGGTGTAAACAGCCTGGGGCTTAGCATGAAGGATATAGACGGGATCTTTATTACTCATGAGCATGCGGACCATATTAGCGGCCTGGGAGTGATTGCAAGGAAATATCAGATTCCCATCTATGCCACAAAGGGAACCATCGAATCCATCAAAAAGTGCACCACCATCGGAAAGATTGATGAAGATCTTTTCATCCCTGTGAAAGCCGACGAAAAGTGCATCGTAAAGGATTTGGGGGTAAATCCCATGAGGATATCCCACGACGCCGCAGAGCCTGTGGCATACAGATTTAATTACGGAAAACACAAGGTGGCGGTTTGTACGGACCTTGGCGTTTATACGGACTATACCGTGGAGTGCCTGCAGGGGCTCGATGCCGTACTTTTGGAGGCAAACCATGATGTAAAGATGCTTCAGGTGGGGCCTTATCCATATTATTTGAAGCAGAGAATACTCGGGGACAGGGGGCATTTGTCCAATGAAAATTCGGGAAGGCTTCTTTCAAGTATTTTACATGACGATCTGAAAGCGGTCATTTTGGGGCATCTCAGTAAGGAAAACAACATTCCGGAGCTTGCATATGAGGCTGTCAGGATGGAAGTCACCATGGGAGACAATCCCTACAGAGGAGAGGATTTTAATATTTCCGTGGCTAAGAGAAGCGAAGTTTCACCCGTGGTGGAGATAGCCTAGAAAAGATATAAAAATAAACTCTTGAAATTATTTATGTCTTGGAGTTTAATTTAGATTAAAAGTGCGTACATGAGGAGAGAATCATGAAAAAAACAATCATTACTGTAGTAGGAAAAGATACGGTTGGCATTATTGCTAAGGTATGTACATATTTGTCGGAGAACAATATCAATATTCTCGATATCTCACAGACCATCGTGTCAGGATATTTTAACATGATGATGATCGTGGATACCAACAATATGACAAAGCCCTTCGGGGATATGTGCGATGAACTTGAGGTTCTTGGAAATGAGATCGGAGTGTCCATCAAGAGCCAGAAGGAAGAAATCTTTGACAAGATGCACAGAATCTAAACTGAAAGGTAATTAACGATATGATCAATTTAAAGGAAGTTACCGAAACCAACAAGATGATCGCGGAAGAGAATCTGGACGTGAGAACCATTACCATGGGAATCAGCCTTCTCGACTGTATTGACTCGGATCTTAATAAGGTTAAGGAAAATATTTACAAAAAAATCTATGAGGCTACAAAGGATCTTGTGGCTACAGGCGACGAGATAGCAAAGGAGTATGGTATTCCCATCGTAAACAAGAGAATTTCCGTTACTCCCATCTCTCTCATTGGCGGCGCTGCCTGCAAGAGCATTGAGGACTTTGCTTCGATCGCAGAGACCCTGGATAAAGTGGCAAAGGAAGTAGGAGTTAACTTTATCGGTGGTTATTCCGCTCTTGTGAGCAAGGGAATGACATGTGCCGATGAGCTTTTGATAAAGTCAATCCCCTTGGCTCTTTCAAAGACTGAGAGAGTATGTTCTTCCGTAAATGTGGGCTCCACAAAGACCGGTATCAATATGGATGCGGTTAAGCTCATGGGAGAGATGATAAAGGAAACCGCAGAGTACACTAAGGAAAATGATTCCTTGGGATGTGCTAAGCTTGTGGTATTCTGTAATGCTCCCGACGATAATCCTTTTATGGCAGGAGCTTTTCACGGAGTTACCGAGGCTGACAAGATAATAAACGTTGGTGTCAGCGGCCCCGGTGTAGTAAAGACAGCTCTTGAAAAAGTAAGAGGAGAGAATTTTGAGATCCTCTGTGAGACTATTAAAAAGACTGCATTTAAAGTTACCCGTGTGGGACAGCTGGTTGCAAAAGAAGCATCCGCAAGACTGGGAGTTCCCTTTGGAATCGTGGATCTCTCCCTTGCACCCACACCTGCAATCGGTGATTCCGTTGCTGATATTCTCTGTGAGATCGGACTTGAGCATGCAGGTGCTCCCGGAACCACAGCAGCCCTTGCACTTTTAAATGATCAGGTAAAAAAAGGCGGAGTTATGGCTTCCTCCTATGTGGGCGGTCTCTCCGGTGCATTTATTCCGGTAAGTGAAGACCAGGGAATGATAGATGCGGTAAATGCAGGCGCACTTACCCTGGAAAAACTTGAAGCCATGACCTGTGTATGTTCCGTAGGCCTTGACATGATCGCAATTCCCGGTGATACAAAGGCTACCACCATTTCCGGAATCATTGCGGATGAGATGGCAATCGGAATGGTAAATCAAAAGACTACAGCCGTAAGACTTATTCCCGTTATCGGAAAAGGAGTAGGTGAGGTGGTAGAGTTTGGCGGACTTTTGGGATATGCACCCATCATGCCGGTAAACGGTTTCTCCTGCGATGATTTCGTCAACAGAGGCGGCAGGATCCCCGCACCCATTCACAGCTTTAAGAATTAAGAGAAATAAAACCCGTCGCAGATATGTCTGCGGCGGGTTAACTTTTATGATATAAAACTATACTTACATGATTACCGGTTCTTTCGAGAAATCGCTGATTATGGGACGGCTGAATTTCTTGTTAAGGATCAGATCATAATTCCTGTCGATCCTCATTTCTTCCAGGTAAAGGGCTCTTAACTTTTCATCCTTATGAATGTATTTATCATAATCATTTTTTCCTGTAATAAGAGGAACGGAGCCCCAGTCTGCAATTTTCTTTAACAGAGGAGCAGCCGATTTATTAAAGCCAAGCACCTTTATATATTTTGCATATCCGTTTTCCTTGTATTCGCTAACGGTTTCTTTTTTGATATCAAGGAATATGTGGAGCAAACCTCTGCTTATGGTGGAGTAGGCTGTATTCTTTGTCTTTAAGCTGTCGCAGAATCCGGAAAATGTTGTGAACTCTGAGAGTTTGTTGCAGATCCTCTCAGAGAGATCTTTTGAGATGTCATGATATTTATCGAATCCGTCAATGCTTTCGCTTAAAAGCTTATAGTGAAGGAAGGAGGATATATCATCCTTAAATACAAGCTCCGAAAAGTCGATGGCATCTGTCTCCTTTGGAACAAATTTAGCGATCTCGGCCCATTTTCTTTCCTGAATAAGTTTTCTGACCGCCAGTGCGGAAGCAGTTTCACCTTCTAAATCAAGTGAGTTATATCCGGGATCGTTTCTCTTTGTGATATAGGTTTCAAATCCTGTTTTGTGATTAAGAATTGCAGTTTCGTATTCCAAAGCCAGGATATTGTTCGGATCACTAATAATTCTTTTATCAAAATCATGGATCTCTGTGAGGGCTTTTTCTCTTGCTGCGGCATAGCTTAAGCCCTCCTTTAAATTTTCTTTTATTGAATTGTTCAGCGCAGGATCGTTTTCTGAAAGGATCCTTGCTGCTTTTTTAAACAGATCTTTGTCTGCTTCCTCAGCCCCAAAGCACAGGGTGTCCACAACCCCGAGTTTTGACAGGTTTACTACGGCGCCTTCTCCAAAGTATCCTGCAGAAGAGGAGGATATAAGCGGACTTAATTCAAGCACTAAATCTGCGCCGTTTTTCAGGGCGTTTTTTGCACGGACGTATTTGTCCATGATGGCCGGTTCGCCTCTCTGCACGAAATTACCGCTCATTATGGCGATGGTGTAATCTGCGCCTGTGTTTTCTTTTGCATCTTTGATCTGATAAGTGTGTCCGTTATGAAACGGGTTGTACTCTGCTACGATTGCGTTTACTTTCAGTGTTTTTTCCTGCCCTCAATTTTTTACTTTAATATGATACAGATATGTTTTTAATTTTATACAATGCATTTACTTGTATGATGTATCTGCAAATAGTATAATTATTTCAGGATTGTGTTTCAAGAC
This sequence comes from Lachnospiraceae bacterium, assembly GCA_017958585.1. Taxonomy (GTDB): domain Bacteria; phylum Bacillota; class Clostridia; order Lachnospirales; family Lachnospiraceae; genus RGIG10340. The sequence goes on along the minus strand of JAGDCK010000080.1, from coordinate 5,335 downwards.
TTTTAGATATACGTGTTATAAAACTTTGTGTAACCTAATTGTGTTGAAGGTAGCAAAAGCTACAGAAATGGAGATATTGTATGGCATATATTGACAAAATTAAAGACAGAGCCAGAAGAGACAAAAAAACTATCGTTCTTCCCGAGTCAAATGACAAGAGAACGCTGATTGCCGCATCAAAGATCCTGGAGGAAGGCATTGCGGATCTTATCATGATCGGTGATGAGGAAAAGATCATGGACGGCGCAGGCTGGCTTGAAGTTGAACTTGACGGATTGCAGATCGTTAATCCCAAGACCTGCGAAAAACTTGACTCATACGTGGAGCTTCTCTATGAGACAAGAAAAAATAAAGGTATGACACCGGAGAAGGCAAGAGAGATCCTTCTTTCCGATTATCTGACCTTCGGTATCGTAATGGTAAAGGCCAATGATGCGGACGGAATGGTTGCAGGTGCTTGCCACTCTACAGCGGATACTTTAAGACCCGCTCTTCAGATATTAAAGACAGCACCCGGCGTTAAGCTGGTATCCGCATTTTTTGTGCTTGATACGGTTATGAAGGATCTTGGCGAGAACGGAACATTCCTCTTTGCAGACTGCGGTCTCAATCAGGATCCCACAGCTGAGGAACTTGCAATAATCGCAGATACTTCAGCAAGGAGTTTCAGAAATCTCGTTGGTCCCAAGCCCGTTATCGCAATGCTTTCGCATTCCACAAAGGGAAGTGCAAAGCACCCATTGGTAGATAAGGTGGCTGAGGCTACAAGGATCGCTCATGAGCAGTATCCTAACCTGACTCTTGACGGTGAGTTACAGCTTGATGCGGCACTTGTTCCCGGAGTTGCAAAGACAAAGGCTCCCGGTTCAGAGGTTGGCGGAAAGGCAAATGTCCTGGTATTCCCTAATCTGGATGCAGGAAATATAGGTTACAAGCTTGTGGAGAGACTTGGCGGAGCAGACGCATACGGTCCCATGCTTCAGGGTATCGCAAAGCCTGTAAATGACCTTTCAAGAGGATGCTCATGGCAGGATATCGTAGGTGTTGTGGCACTTACTGCAGTTCAGGCTCAGTTAGTATAGGAAAAAAGGAGAAAATCATATGAACGTATTGGTAATAAATTGCGGAAGCTCAAGCCTCAAATTTCAGGTTATCGATTCAGTGAGCGAGAAATGTCTTGCAAAGGGTCTTTGCGAGAGGATCGGTATCGAGGGAAGTATGATCAGTTATACTCCGGACGGTGGCGAGAAGGAAAAGAAAGAGATTCCCATGCCCGATCATACAAAGGCTATCAGCCTTGTGCTTGAGGCACTTACAAATGAAAAGACAGGAGTTATCAAGGATCTTTCTGAGATCGGAGCTGTGGGCCACAGAATCGTGCACGGCGGAGAGAAGTTTGCAAACTCCACACTTATAAATGATGAAGTTTTGGAGGCTATCAAAGAGTGCAACGACCTTGCACCCCTTCACAACCCTGCAAACCTCATCGGAATCAATGCCTGCAGAGAGCTTATGCCGAACACTCCCATGGTTGCGGTGTTTGATACGGCTTTTCATCAGTCAATACCCGCAAAGGCTTATATGTACGGTCTTCCCGTTTCTCTCTATGAGAAATACAAGATCAGAAGATACGGTTTCCACGGAACAAGCCATTCATATGTTTCACACAGATGTGCAGAACTTATGGGTAAAAACTATGATGATGTAAAGATGATCGTGTGTCACCTTGGAAACGGCGCATCCGTTTCAGCAATCAAGGGCGGCAAGTGCGTAGACACATCCATGGGTCTTACTCCTCTTGAGGGACTTATCATGGGAACCAGATCCGGTGATATCGATCCTGCCATCATTGAGTTTTTGGCTCACAAGGAAAATCTTTCAATCGATGAAGTGATGACAATACTCAACAAAAAGTCCGGAGTTTTAGGCCTTTCAAACGGTGTATCCTCTGATTTCAGAGATATCGAGGACGGATACAGAGCAGGAGACAAGTACATGACTCTTGCCATGGAGGCTTTCTGTTACAGAGTTGCCAAATACGTCGGAGCTTATGTCGCTTCATTAAACGGAGTTGACGCCATCGCCTTTACCGCAGGTATCGGTGAGAACGCACCCATCGTAAGAAGCCTTGTATGCGAATACCTGGGATACCTTGGTGTTGAACTTAACGAGGAGAACAACAATAAGCGCGGTCTTGACATCGAGATATCAAAACCCGGATGCAAGACAAAGGTGTTTGTCATTCCCACAAATGAGGAACTTGCCATCGCCAGAGAGACTGTTTCTCTTGTGAAGTAATTTTTTAAACAATTGTTGACAAATGATTTTTCCCTATGTATAATAATCGAGTGTGTGAAAAAACTACACACATATAGGAGTCAGCATGTTAATCAATTTATCCGATGTTTTGACAAAGGAAGGTAAGACATTAAAAGCACAGGCTGATATAGAAATGAGCGAATTTGTCGGTGGGTTCGGTACTTTCAAAATCACCGGAAATTCAGGAGTTGATCTTGATCTTAGCTTTAACGGTGTGAATGAAGCTTTGCTCAAGGGAAAGTCACAGATTTCTTTCAGCGCTCCCTGCGACAGATGCCTTAAAGACACCACGGTTGTTCTTGATCTGGATTTCGAGTATGTGATCCATGGTCCCGAGTTTGTCGGTGAGGATGAGGAAGATGATGACCAAAAGCCATTCATTGACGGTTATTATCTTGACACAGAGGCTCTTATTAATAACGAGATTTTAGTGAATTGGCCATTGAAGATTCTTTGCAAGGAAGATTGCAAAGGGGTATGTCCCGTTTGCGGACAGGATCTGAACGAAAAACAGTGTGGCTGTGATACTTTTGTCCCGGATCCCAGAATGGCGAAATTTCAAGATATCTTCAACGCGAATAAGGAGGTGTAACGATGTCTATTTGTCCTAAGAATAAATCTTCAAAAGGTAGAAGAGATAAGAGAAGAGCAAACTGGAAGATGAGTGTTCCCGGATTGGTAAAATGCAGCAAGTGCGGTGCGCTTATGATGCCTCATAGAGTTTGTAAGGCTTGCGGTTCTTATAACAAGAAGCAGGTTGTCAGCGTTGACTAATCAGTATATTCAACATGAATTTATGGCTTTCTCCCAAGTTGGGAGGAAGCCTTTTTCATTTTTTGTATTTCCAGTTTTTTCTTGATTTTTGATAGTCCCTTTAGTATAGTTAAAGAGATGTTTATGATACGCGAAAGGAATTTTTGAAATGGCAGAAATGGTAAAAGTTGCCGTTGACGCTATGGGCGGAGATAACGCTCCCCTGGAGATAGTCAAAGGTGCAGTTGAAGCTGTTAATGAAGATGATCGTGTCAAGGTTTTGCTTGTGGGCAAACAGGATTTGGTTAACGCAGAGTTAAAGAAATACTCTTTTCCTACAGACAGGATCGAGGTCATTGATGCCACGGAAGTCATCGAAATGAGCGAGCCTCCGGTTATGGCCATCAGAAAGAAAAAGGATTCCTCCATCGTGAAGGGACTTAACATGGTAAAGTCAGGGGACGCTGACGCTTTTGTCTCAGCCGGCAGTACCGGTGCTGTTCTCGTGGGTGGAACAGTCATTGCGGGCAGACTTAAGGGCGTTGAGAGAGCACCTCTTGCACCCCTTATCCCCAACAAGAACGGAGCTTCCCTTCTTATCGACTGCGGAGCCAATGTTGATGCCAGACCTTCCCATCTCGTACAGTTTGCAAAGATGGGCAGCGTTTATATGGAAAACGTTGTGGGTATCAAAAATCCCAGAGTTGCTATCGTTAATATCGGAGCAGAGGAAGAAAAAGGAAACGCACTTGTAAAGGAGACATTTCCCCTTTTAAAAGCCTGTCCCGAGATCAATTTCATCGGAAGCATTGAGGCGAGAGACATTCCCGCCGGTGCGGCAGACGTAATTGTCTGTGAGGCGTTTACGGGAAATGTGATCCTGAAAATGTATGAGGGCGTTGGTGCCGTTCTTATTTCCAAGGTAAAGGAAGGCCTTATGACAGATCTTCGTTCAAAGATCGGCGGACTGTTGATAAAGCCTGCTTTAAAGAAGACCTTAAAAGGATTTTCACTGGAAGAATACGGCGGAGCACCATTGCTTGGACTTAACGGCCTGGTGGTAAAGACCCATGGCAGTTCAAAAGCAATAGAGATCAAACATTCTATCTTGCAGTGTATTGATTTTTCAGAGATGAAAATAGGTGACAAGATCAGCGAGATCATTTCTTGCTAATACAAAAGAAAGAAGGAAATTTTTAAATGGAATTTGAAAAGTTAAAACAGATTATTGCAGATGTACTTAATGTAGATCCTGAGGAGATCAAGCCTGAGACCACTTTCATGGATGACCTCGGAGCTGATTCTCTCGATGTATTTCAGATCATTTTGGGAATCGAGGATACTTTCCAGATCGAAGTTCCCGCTGAAAAGGCTGAAAAGATCACAACCGTTGAGGAAGCTGTTGAATTGATCAAAAGCGCGATCAATTAATTTTATGAAGATTTCAAGTATTCCTGGATGACCATCATTCAGGAATACTTGTTTTAATATCGGAGATTTTGAATGAGTAATACTTTGGATGAAACACTCTTGGAAGAAAGAATCGGTTATAAATTCAAGGACAGATCCCTGCTCAGTCGGGCTTTGACCCATTCTTCCTTTACAAATGAACAGAAAATTAATAAGCACGAGGACTACGAGCGACTTGAGTTTTTGGGTGATGCAGTGCTGGAACTTGTGACCAGTGAGACTCTTTACCGTGAACACCCGGAGATGAAGGAAGGACAGCTGACAAAGCTCAGGGCTTCCATGGTTTGCGAGCAGGCCCTGGCTTATTGCGCAAAGGCTTTGAATCTCGGCAGTTTCATTAAACTTGGCAAGGGTGAGGAAGCCTGCGGCGGAAGAAACAGAGAGAGTATAACCAGCGATGTCATGGAGGCTTTGATCGGCGCCATGTTTTTGGACGGCGGTATGGAAGTAGCCAAAAACCACATCGAGACTTTTATATTAAATGACCTGGAGGAAAAGGTTCTTTTTGTGGATTCCAAGAGTTCGCTTCAGGAGCTTATCCAGGGTGTTTTGCATAGGGAATTTGAATATGAATTCGTGGGAGAAAAGGGACCCGAGCATGACAAGATCTTTGAGGTAAAGATCTTAATGGACGGGGAGGAAATTGGTCGCGGTGAGGGCCGTACCAAGAAAGCGGCTCAACAGGCTGCAGCCTATGAGGCGTTATTATAGTTAAGGGGAAAAGGTTATGTATTTAAAAAGTATTGAAGTACATGGATTTAAATCCTTTGCCAATAAAATACTATTTCAGTTT
>JAGDCK010000079.1 GCA_017958585.1 Lachnospiraceae bacterium | reverse complement strand
CGTAATTACCCTCCTCCTCAAACACATCCGTCTTTATCTTCATGGGGATATTGAATCTGATGTTTTCAGGCAGCCTGTTAATGCCCTCTAAAATATAAGCCGCATGACCCAGAGCATTTTTAAATTCCTGGCTTGTGGAATAGCTTACTGCAGAGAATGCTCCGAAAGCCGCCACATAATTAAAATAATTGTCATTAAATCTTCCTATGTCATAATAAAAAGGATTTCCCGAGATCGCCACCTCGGTTGCTTTCAAAACATCATCAGAGAGACCGATGCTTCTTGCAAAATCATTGGTGCTTCCCGAAGGGATATATCCGAGGCTTACATTTCCGGCCACATGCTTTTTCATAATGGCATTTATGGTGCGGTTTAGGGTTCCGTCACCGCCGGCACATATTATGCGGTCATATTTTTCCCACTCATTTTCCGGGAAATCTGCCATATCAAGGCCCTTGTCCGGAGATATGGGCAGAACCGTCACAAGACATTCCTTTAAGCATATTTTTTCTATGATCTCATAGGCGGAGGATCTCATTTTCCCCTTGCCGGCGCTTCCGTTAAGGATCAGTAATACCTTTTCCATATTTTCCCCTTCTAAGTCTAAAACCTGACTGTCTAAAACTGTTTACTATCCCAAAAAACTATTTTCTGTTTAATTTATATCCCAGGATTGCTCCCACAACGCCGCCCACAATGTGAGCCATGTTGGAGATATTATCCACAAGCACGATTCCCTCATAGATCTGCTGTCCGATATAGAGGATCGCCACCAATATAAATGTAAGGGGGATCTCTCCCGCTCTAAAACCGGTAAAGGAAGCCAGAAGGATGAATGCGAACACTATGCCGCTGGCTCCGCAGAGCGCTATGCTTGGGAAAAAGATATAATTTATAAGAGCTGTCACAAATGCGGTGATGGCCATGATCTTTAATATGGTATCGGAACCGTATTTTTCTTCAAGCATGGGACCTATCACCAGAAGATATGAAGCATTTCCGATAAAATGCTGCCAGCCGCTGTGGCCAAACACATATGTAAAAAATCTGATGTAGGTGAGCGGATTTGAAAGGGATGACCTGTAGGTACTGAATAAAAGCCCGGTTGAAGCTCCCATAGTAAGGCTTCCTAGCAAAGTCACAACAAAACATATTCCCACAAATATCAGTACCACGGGAGAATTTACCGCAATTTTGTATTTGTTTTTCAATTCTGATCCTCCCATCTGACTCTTTTAACTACCTCGCCGCCGATGATACCCACCAGAACGCCGGCCGCAATTCCCGTAAACCAGAGCACCAGCAGATACCAGGCTATGGAATTTGTCTGAAGCATCAGCATTGCCACGATTATCTGACCTATGTTGTGGGCGATGCCTCCTGCCACGGATACGGTTATGATCTTTAGATCCGTAAATTTCTTTAACAGCACCATCACAAGCAGACTAAGGAAACCGCCCGCCAGGGAAAAGAGAATGCTCACGCCGTTTCCGAACATGAATCCCACCAGGATGATCCTGAATATATTGATGATAAAAGCGCTCTTAAAGTCCATGGCGTAGAGTGCAAACAGTACCACCACGTTTGTAAGACCCAGCTTTATTCCGGGGATCGCAAAAAACACGGGGATCTGAGCCTCTATATAACTCATGATAAGCGCCAGGGCGATAAGCAGCCCGTATTTTGTAAATTTTGATGTCTTCATCCGTCTCTCCGTTTATTAATAAACCACCACGTCCGGTCCTTCATCAGTGACTTCATCGCTTCCGATACTGACCACCACTTCGTTTGGAAGGCATATTCCGGACTGGCCCACGCTGTCGATCTTTCCCATGTTGATGCAGAGGCCGTCCCTGCAGTTTGCCTCCTCTATCCAGGCCTTTCCGTCTTTTATGATCAGGAGATTTTTGCCCCCGTCCTTACCCTCTATCATGTATTCCAGGTCTTCGTCAAGGCTAAAGCTTATGACTTCTTTTCCGGATACACTGACAGTGACACTGTTTCCTGCCTTTTTACCTAAAAAGACCACAGCGGCAAGGATAAGACCTACAGCCAAAAAGATGCCGATAAATATCAGATCTTTTTTATATGATACCGGCTTGCCGCCGGATTTTTTTTCTGTTTTATCAATCGTATTTTTATCTGTCTTCATAAGAATATTCTATCATAAAACAACAGCACCTGTTTTACCTTTTGGCAAGCAGGTGCTGAATTAAATTTTAATTACGCAAAAATTGTCTCGATGATACCGCCAAATCCGTAGAAAGCAAGGGAGACAATGAATGCAGCGATGAGAAGAAGCGGGATCCCCTTAAAGTATTTGGGAGGGATCGCGATCTCAAGTCTGTCTTTTACTCCTGCAAAAAGCCACATTGCAAAGAGGAATCCAATTCCGCATCCGAGAGCAGAGAAAACTGACTCTGCGAATCCGTATCCTGCGGAGATGTTACTGAGTGTAACGCCCAAAACCGCACAGTTACAAAGGATCATTACCCAGGTGCTCTCCAGCGCTTTGTGGAGACCGGGGATGCATTTTTTTACAAGTGCT
>JAGDCK010000078.1 GCA_017958585.1 Lachnospiraceae bacterium | reverse complement strand
CGGCCAGTTCATTTAAAAATGCCTTTTCAGGGTCATTTCCGTATTTACTGAGTAACTCATGTAAGAATCTGTTTCTGGATCCGTAGGTTTCTGAAAAAGCATACAGATACGCCTTTTTCTTATAAAGAATCTCCTTATCAGAATATTCCATTTTCTTCCCCTCCTATTCTCATACATGCTGCTTCCAATATATGCTTCTCCAATATTTCCTTACTTTCATCCAGATCCGCAATGGTTCTTGATACCTTTAAGATCCTGTGGTAAGCACGGGCTGAGAGCTTCAGGTTCTTGTAAAGCTGTTCCATTAACTCCATCTCTTTTTTCCCAAGCTTACAGAATCTGTCTATCTCCTTTGATGTCATATCCCCGTTAAATGAGATGGGAAGCCCGGAAAACCTTTCCTTTTGGATATGCCTTGCCCTCAATATTCTCTCCCTTATAACGAGACTGCTCTCACCCTTTTTCTCATCCTGCATCTTTCCTATCTCCACGGGATGAAGTTCCACGCACAGATCTATCCTGTCAAGGACCGGGCCGGAAACCCTGCCCATATATTTTTTCACCATATTATCCGTGCATTTACATCTGTTAAGATCCGGGTAATATCCGCAGGGACAGGGGTTCATGGCGCATACCAGCATAAAATCCGCAGGATACGTGATATTTCCCGCAACTCTCGATATATGAATCTTTTTTTCTTCAAGGGGCTGTCTCAGACAGTCCAATGTATTTCTGCCAAACTCCGGAAGCTCATCCAAAAAGAGCACACCCCTGTGGGCCAGGGATATAAGCCCGGGGCGTGGCATGCCGCTCCCACCGCCGGTCAGAGCCTGGGTGGTTATGGTATGATGGGGACTCATAAAGGGTCTTATCTTTATAAGAGGTTCCTTTGGATCGATAAGCCCTGCCACACTCGCAACAGAGGATGCCTCAAGGCTCTCATCAATGGATAATGGCGGCATTATCCCCGCGATCCTCCTGGCAATCATGCTCTTTCCGGCCCCCGGTGGTCCCACCATCAAAATATTGTGAAACCCTGCAGCCGCAATCTCTGCCGCTCTCTTTGCGCTCTCCTGACCGTAAACATCCTCAAAGTCCGGCTGATCCTTCATATTGGCATCCTCGAAGAAATCTCTCATATCCGCTTTTACCTGCGGAAATAACTCATCCCTTTTTTCCACACTTACAGATAAAAACCCCAGGAGCTCTTTTACGCCCTTTATCCCTCTTACCTTTATGCCGGGGATCACGGCGGCTTCCAGAGCATTTTCGCAGGGTACCACACACTCCTTAAAGCCGTATTCCACAGCGCTTTTGATGATGGGTAAAACCCCTTTTACAGGCCGGATCTCTCCGTTTAGCCCCAGCTCCCCCAAAAACAATATTCCCTTTGAAGCTCCCTTTTCAAAAAACTCCAAAGACTCCATAAGGGCTACCGCAATGGGCAGGTCAAAAGCCGTTCCTTCCTTTCTCTTGTCCGCAGGGGACAGGTTTACTGTGATCTTCATAGGCGGGATCTGGATACCGGTGTTCTTTAAAGCCACACACACTCTCTCCCTGGATTCCCGCACCTCGGTTCCAAGCATTCCCACCATTGAAAAAGAGGGAATACCGTTCGACACATCCACTTCCACTTCCACCATATAGGCAGAAATGCCAAGCAGAGCACCGGAATAGACAGTACTGTACATATAATTCCTCCGTATTAAATTAAAATAATAAATTGAAAACTGTGGCCGAAAGGCCTGATATACAGACACGAAAGAAGAATTCTTTCGAAGGTCTCAAAGTAAATCTGTTTTTCCCGAGAGCAGGTTTTTTACCCGCTCCCGGAATAATGATATCAAAAATTTCTAAACAAAGATAAAACACGCTCCACGAGTTTCATCCGAAAAGTTTTATCCGAAAAGCTTCATCTGCATGGCATCGGGATCCTGGGCGAACTGAATTGCCATATCCATACTGATGACATGAGAAAAATACAATTGAGAAATGGCTTCATCCATGGTGATCATGCCAAGTTTTCTGTTGGTCTGCATAACACTTGCAAGCTGATGGCTCTTTCCCTCACGGATGAGGTTTCTAACAGCATGATTTGCATGCATTACCTCAAACGCAGCCACTCGGCCGTTTCCGTCGGATGTGGGGATGAGCTGCTGGGAGATAACTGCCTCCAGTACGTTTGCAAGCTGTACCCTGATCTGTTGCTGCTGGTGAGGAGGGAATACATCGATAACTCGGTCAACCGTTGCGGCAGCACCGATGGTATGGAGTGTTGAGAGCACCAGATGACCGGTTTCAGCCGCCGTTATGGCAACGCTTATGGTCTCAAAATCTCTCATCTCTCCCACAAGTATAACATCCGGGTCTTCTCTGAGGGCGGCTCTCAAGGCATTTGCATAACTGCCTGAGTCGATACCGATCTCCCTCTGGTTTACCATGGACATCTTGTGCTGATGTAAATACTCTATAGGATCCTCCAGGGTTATTACGTGAGCATCCCTGTCATTGTTTATCTTGTCGATTATGGCCGCCAGGGTGGTGGACTTACCGCTTCCTGTGGGACCTGTCACAAGCACCAGACCACGCTTTCTCTGATACAGATCCATGACTGATGATGGTACTCCCAGTTCCTCTGCGGAGGGCACCTGAGTTCCCACGATACGGAAAGCCATGGCAACGGAACCTCTCTGCTTGTAGGCATTAAGTCTGAATCGTCCGAGACTGGGAACGGAGAAAGACATATCAAGCTCTCCCCTGTCCTCAAAGGTTTGAAGCTGACTTTCATTCATTACATGTACCAGCACATCCAGCGTGTCGGCGGGCAAAAGCTTTGGATAATTCATGGTTTGCAGATTGCCGTTAACCCTCATTTTGGGAGGGATACCAACCGTCAGATGCACATCACTGGCACCGTTTCTTTTTGCATTTTGCAGAACATCTTCAATGTTAAGCATATTTTAACCTCGTGTTAGATTTTGTAGCCTGCTGTTCTGAGGGAATCCACATCCATGATATATCTGTTATCCAAAGTCTTCATGATATCCATTACTTCTATATCATGGTTTACTCTCAGGGACAGATCAAGGATGGAATTATCCGAGAAGCAAAGTACCATGGGACGAAGCATATCCCCTCTGTTTTCTGCAAGTACGAGGGCCTTCTCCCCGGTGGATAATTCGATGCTGACTCCCGGTGTCAAAATATTGATGGAATTGATAAGAGCGTTTACAACCTCTTTGTCATAGGTCTCAGGGTGAGCCAGAAGAGTTTTGATGGCCAAAACCTCACTCTTTCTGTCTCCGCCAAGGCTCATGGCTGTAAGCTCGTCATATTTGTTTGCAACCAGGAGTACCTTTGCTCCGAGAACCGTTCTGGCGTCAAGTGCTCCGCCGTCATGCTCCTGTTTTGCTGCCTGCTGGCAGATTCTCTTGATGGCAAGTCCGTCCAGGAAAGTATCCTCGATGATATTGCTTCCCTGCATCTGCGCCGTGTAAAGGCGGGCTGCCTCCTCTTCGCTTAAGTCATCCCTGTATACGATATCACTCTCAAGCTTTATCTTTCCAATGTCATGCATGATGGCCGCATCGATGATCTGAGTCTGATCCTCGCGCTTTATGTTCATCTTGTGAGTGATAAGAGCACAAAGTATAGCCACGTTCAGTGAATGTCTGTAGACATAATCCTCTGTGGAACGAAGGTTTTGATAGAAGTTTATCTTTCCCTCATTGTGACCGTAGTTTTTCAGGATCATGCTGTTTATGACCTGTATTTTGTTTTGCTTTTGATTGGATAGGATTTTGGAAACAGCTTCCTGAATGGAAAAGATCACCATTGTCTGGAATCTCTCGAACTCAAAGTCCTCCTCCGTCATGGGTGGAAGCGGTTCCGCAGGTTCCAGAATGTATATACCCAGCAAACCGAAGTTCTTGACACTTTCAATGGCATTTGTGGTTAATTTAGAGTTTCTGTCAAAAAGGAGTACTCCCTTTTTGCTGTAGATGGGTCTTGCAAGACGCATACCCATTTTCAAGTCTTCCGCTTTCACAAATTGCATAAAATATAACCCTCGCTTAATATAATACTCCAAGAAAAATTATATCTTATGCAGCGACAAAACACAAGTTATTAATGCATTTGTCAGTCTAATAAAACAAAAAATCCGAAAAGACAAAATTGCTGAGATCAAGCCCTTTTGATGTTAATCTTAATCTCTTTTCTCCCCGGTCTCCCGTAAAAAACTCAAGGAGCCCGTCAGCCTCATGTTTTTCGATGACTTTTCCATAAATTTCTGATATTTCCACCCCGAATCTGTCGAAAAATTCAGAGGTGCTGACGCCCTTTGTCATCCTGAGGCCCAAAAACATGAACTCCTCCATCATATCCTGTTTCGAGAGCTCATTGGTCTCAACTGTCGCTCCCTCCGGGTCTTT